>NZ_LEKG01000271.1:0-6291 GCF_001029515.1 Micromonospora sp. RV43
CTGCTGACGCCCCGTCCCCGCCCGTCCCCGTCCGTCCCCCTCTCCTCCGCGATCTTGCAGTTTCGGCCCTGCCCCGGGGGCATTCGCCCCGTTATGCCGGGGCAGCAAGTGCAAGATCGCGGGGGAGACGGGTGATGGTGACCAGGGCGCCTGGGGTGGTTTGGAGGGTGTCGGCGGCTCGGCCGGTGTTCACCGCTATCGCGACCTGGGCGGCGGAGTCGACGTAGACCACCAGGGCGCCGGGTTCCGCGTCGCCGAAGGTACGGCCGTGGACCGCCTCGTGGCCGTTCACCAGCACCCGGGACGGCAGGCCGTCGAGCAGCGTGCCCGGCGCGGCGAGCTGGACGTTGCCGAAGTGGTCGACGGTCAGCACCTCCGCGCTGAAGCCGCCGGGCTCGGCGCGTACCACCGGTTCCGGCAGCCGGACCAGCGTGCCCGGGTCCACTGCCGGCCCGGCCTCGGCCGGCGGCGCGCCGAGCGCCAGCCGGGCGGCCACCGGCGCGAACACGTCCCGCCCGTGGAACGTGCGGGAGACGACCGGGCCGAGCCAGTCCGGGTTGGTCAGCTCCACCGCCTCGGTCACTCCGCCGAGCGCCTCCGCGGCCGGGACCAGCAGCCCGTTGTCCGGCCCGACCAGCAGCCCGCCGGGCGCGGCGAGCGCGATCCCGCGCCGCGTCGTGCCGACGCCCGGGTCGACCACCGCGACGTGCACGCCCCACGGCAGGTACGGCACCGTCTGTGCGAGTACCGCCGCGCCCCGGCGTACGTCGGCCGGTGGCACCAGGTGCGTCACGTCGATCACCCGTACGGCCGGGGCGAGCCGGGCCAGCACGCCGTGGCACGCCGCCACGAACCCGTCGGCCAGGCCGTAGTCGGTGGTCAGCGAGACACACCGCGGGATGCCGCTCACTCGTGGCCCGCCCTGGTGACCTGCCGCGCCAGGCGCAGCTCGTGGACCACCACGATCGATCCGTCCCACTCCCGCTCGTGCAGCGCCGTCAGCGCGGCGCGGTCCCCGTCGCGCGCCTGGCGTACCCGGATCGAGGCCACCGGCCCACCCTACGTGCCCGCTCCCGGGACGCCGGGCGGTCAGCCGCGCAGACGCAGCCCGCGCGGGGTGGCGCGGAAACCGGCGGCGGTCAGCGCGTCGCGCAGCGGGGACGCGTGCACGGCCTCGCCGTCGGCGCGTTCCACCGAGATCGCGCCGAGCGCACCGGAGTGCACCGCGTCGGCGAGTGCCTTGCCGGCCGCGGCGAGCGTGTCGGTGTCGTCGGTGAACGACAGGATCGTCCGGCCGCCCCGCTCCACGTAGAGCACCAGGTCACCGCCGACGAGCACGACAAGCGCGCCCGCCTTGCGCCCGGCCCGGTGGCCGGTGGCCGGTGCCGCGCCGTCGCCGGAGTCGACCACGCGCTCCGGCCAGGGCAGCGCCGCGCCGTACGGGTTCGCCGGGTCGGTGGCCGCGAGCACGACTGTCGGACCGCCCCGGTCCTGGGTGTCGTCGGCGAGCGCGCGGATGCGGTCCACCGCGCCGGGCACCGCGAACTGCGCCGCGCCGAGCCCTTCGACGAAGTAGCCGCGCCGGGCCGCCCCGCGTTCCTCCATCGCGGACAGCACCGGGTAGACCCCGGCGAAGCCGCCGGTGACCTGCTCGGCCACGACCGCGCCCCGGGTCACCACGCCGTGCCGTTCCAGCAGCAGGTCGGCGAGGGCGGCGGCGCGGCGGGTGGGGTCGAGGTCGCGTCCGGGCAGCCGGGACCAGCGGCCGGCCATCGTGGGCGGACCGCCCCGGCTGGGCAGCGCCACCCGGCCCGGACGGCGGTAGCGGGTGCGCGGCGCCGACGGCCGGGACCGGTGTGCCCCGCCGGCGCCGAGCGCGGCGCGCAGCGGCGCGAGCGTGTCGTTGGTGAGGTGACCGGCCCACACCAGATCCCACACCGCGCCCGACAGGGCGGCGTCGTCTGTGGCGCCGACCCGGTCGGACAGCGAGCGGAAGAACAACGCCTGCCCGTCGGCGAGCGCGTCGAGCACCGACTCGTGCAGCGGGGTCAGCGTCAGTGCCTCGTCCGGCGGCGGGAGCAGCAGCGGCGCCACGTCGGCGTACGCGAGCGTCACCCACCCGTCGCCGCCGGAGATCGCGCCCGCGCCGGCCCACACCACCTCGCCGCCGGCGCACAGCTCGTCGAGCTGGGCGGGGGAGTAGTCGGCGACCCGGGCCGGGAGCACCAGGCGTTCCAGCGCGGACGCGGGCACGCTCACGCCCTGCAACTGCTCGACGGCGGCGGCGACCGCCTCGACGCCCCGGGCCGACGAGCCGACCTGCTGCCAGCGGGGCAGGAACGCGGCGAGCGCGCGCGGCGGCACCGGCTCGATCTCCCGGCGCAGGGCCGCGAGCGAGCGACGGCGCAGCATGCGCAGCACCTCGGCGTCGCACCACTGGGTGCCGACACTGTCCGGAGCGAACTCGCCGGAGACCACCCGGCCGCCCGAGGCGAGCCGCCGCAGCGCCTGCTCCACCACGAACACGCCGAGCCCGAACCGGGCCGCGCAGGTGGCGGCTGCGAACGGGCCGTGCGTGCGGGCGTACCGGGCGACCAGGTCGGCGAGCGGATCGGCCACCGGCGCGAGGTACGCCTCCGCCACCCCGACGGGCAGCGCCACCCCGAGCGCGTCACGCAGCCGGGCGGCGTCCTCGACGACCACCCAGCGGTCCTCGCCGGCGATGCGGACCCGCAGCACCCGCCGGGCCGCCGCCAGCTCGTCGGTCCACGACTCCGGCACTCCCCGTTCGGCCAGCTCGGCGCTGCTCAGGTCACCGACCACGCGCAGCAGCTCGACCACGTCCTCCGGGTCGCGGGGACGTCGCTGCTCGGTGAGCCAGCGCAGTTGGCGTGCCGTCTCGGTGAGCACCTCCGGGTCGAGCAGCTCCCGCAGGTCGACCCGGCCGAGCAGCTCGCCGAGCAGCCCGGAGTCGAGCGCCAGCGCGGCGGCCCGCCGCTCGGCCAGCGGGGCGTCGCCCTCGTAGAGGAACGCGCCGACGTACCCGAACAGCAGCGACCTGGCGAACGGCGACGGGCGTTCGGACTCCACCTCGACCAGGCGTACCTTGCGGGCGGCCAGGTCGCGCATCAGCTCACCGAGGGCGGGCTGGTCGAAGACGTCCTGGAGGCACTCGCGGGCGGCTTCCAGCGTGACCGGGAAGTCGGCGTACTCGCGGGCCACGTCGAGCAGTTGCGCGGCGCGCTGGCGTTGCTGCCACAGCGGCTGCCGCCGCCGGGGGTCACGCCGGGGCAGCAGCAGCGACCGGGCCGCGCACTCGCGGAACCGGGACGCGAACAGCGCCGACGTGCCCACCGACTCCTCGACGAGCTGGGCGATCTCGTCCGGCTCGAAGACGACCACGTCGGCGCCGGGCGGCGTCTCCGCGGTGTCCGGCAGGCGCACCACGATGCCGTCGTCGGAGGGCATGACCTGGGCGTCCACGCCGTACCGCTCGGCCAGCCGGCGACCGATCGCCAGCGCCCACGGCCCGTTGACCCGCGCGCCGAGCACCGAGTGCACGGCGAGCCGCCAGTCACCCAGCTCGTCGCGGAACCGTTCGACCACCACCGTCCGGTCGTCCGGCAGCGACCGGGTGGCCGCCTTCTGCTCGCGCAGGTAGTTCATCAGGTTGCCGGCGGCCCAGTCGTCGAGCCCGCCGGCCCGCAGCGCCGCGACCGCGTCGGCGTCGGACTGCCGCAGCAGCGCCCGGACCCGGGCGCCGATCGCCCGCCCCAGCTCGACCGGGCGACCGAGCTGGTCGCCCTTCCAGAACGGCATCCGGGCCGCCTGACCGGGCGCGGGGGAGACGAGCACCCGGTCGGGGGTGATCTCCTCGATCCGCCAGGACGACGAGCCGAGCAGGAACACGTCGCCCACCCGGGACTCGTAGACCATCTCCTCGTCCAGCTCACCGACCCGCGCGGCCCGCTCCGCGCCGGCCAGGAACACGCCGAACAGGCCCCGGTCGGGGATGGTGCCGCCGCTGGTCACGGCGAGCCGCTGGGCGCCGGGCCGGCCGGTCAGGACGTCGGTGGCGCGGTCCCAGACCAGGCGGGGCCGCAGCTCGGCGAACGCGGTGGACGGATAACGCCCGGAGAGCATGTCGAGCACCGCGTGCAGCGCCGAGTCGGGCAGCTCCGCGAACGGCGCCGCCCGCCGGACCAGCACGGCCAGGTCGCCGAGCCGCCACGGCTCCAGCGCCACCATCGCCACGATCTGCTGGGCCAGCACGTCCAGCGGGTTGCGCGGGTAGTGCAGCTCCTCGATCGCCCCGGCGCCCATCCGCTCGGCCACCACAGTGCAGGAGAGCAGGTCGCCCCGGTGCTTGGGGAAGACGACGCCGCGCGAGACCGCGCCGACCTGGTGCCCGGCCCGGCCGACCCGTTGCAGCCCGGCCGCCACGCTCGGCGGCGCCTCGATCTGCACCACCAGGTCGACAGCGCCCATGTCGATGCCCAGCTCCAGGCTGGACGTGGCGACCACGGCGGGCAGCCGGCCGGACTTGAGCGCCTCCTCGATCTGCTTGCGCTCCTCCCGGGACACGCTGCCGTGGTGCGCCCGTGCGATCACCGCCGGCGCCCCGGCCGCCGCGCCGGACTGCGCCATCACCTCCGCCGGCTGCCGAGGCGCACGCACCGGCCCGGCGCCGTCGCCGGCCGGCGGGCCGTCGCCGGGCAGCAGATCGGATACGCGCACCGGCTCCCCGCCCCGGGCCACGCGGCTGCCCTCCGGGGCGGACGCCGCCTCGACCTCCTCGGCGGCCAGCTCGTTGAGGCGGGCGCAGAGGCGTTCGGCGCTGCGCCGGGAGTTGGTGAACACGATCGTGGACCGGTGCGCGCGGATCAGCGCGAACACGCGTTCCTCGACCGCCGGCCAGATCGAGGGGCGGCGGGGCGCGAGGCCGCCGAGATCGTCCTCGGGTGGCTCCTGCTCGTCGAGGCGCGTCATGTCCTCCACCGGCACCTGGACGCTGACCTCGATGGTCTTGTTCGACGGCGGCTGCACCACGTCGACCGGGCGTGCGCCGCCGAGGAAGCGGGCGCACACGTCGATCGGCCGGACGGTGGCGGACAACCCGATCCGTTGGGCGGGGCGCTCCAGCAGCGCGTCGAGCCGTTCCAGGGACAGCGCCAGGTGCGCGCCGCGCTTGGTGCCGGCGACCGCGTGCACCTCGTCCACGATGACCGTGTCGACGCCGCGCAGCGAGTCGCGGGCGGCGGAGGTGAGCAGCAGGAACAGCGACTCGGGTGTGGTGATGAGGATGTCCGGCGGGGTGCGGGCGAAGGCGCGGCGCTCGTCGGCCGGGGTGTCGCCGGTCCGCATGCCGACGGTGACGTCCGGCGGGACCAGGCCGAGCCGGGAGGCGGCCTGGCGGATGCCGGTGAGCGGGGCACGCAGGTTGCGTTCCACGTCGACGGCGAGTGCCTTGAGCGGGCTGACGTAGAGCACCCGGCAGCGGCGCCGGGGATCGGCCGGCGGCGGCTCCTTGGCGAGCCGGTCGAGCGACCAGAGGAACGCCGCGAGCGTCTTGCCGGAGCCGGTCGGCGCGACGACGAGGGCGTTGCGGGCGGCGGCCACCGAGCGCCAGGCGCCCTCCTGGGCCGGGGTGGGCGCGGCGAAGGCCGCGGTGAACCACTCCCGGGTCGCCGCGCCGAACTCCGCCAGCACCCCGTCTGACCTGCCTGACCCGTCTGACCCGCCCGACCTGCCTGACCCGCCTGACGGGGTCACCTCGTCCGCCACGCTCCCATCCTGCCGCGCGGGTGTGACATCCGGCCCGCCGCCGGACCGTTCCGTCCCGCCCTCAGCAGCCCAAGAATGGAATGGGCGATTATTCCGTTAAGTCTTACTTAACTGCTTGCTTGTGGCCTGCAACATAAAGTAACTTCACTCGCGATGTGGCGTGGGGTGGAGGCGTGGATGACCGTCGAGGAACGAGGCCTGGGCTCCGGAACCGACGTGCTCATCCGCAAGGTCGACAGTCGACTGGCCGCGCTCCGCGCCGCGCTGCACGGTCCCGATCTGGAGCTGGCCGAGGAGCTGGCCGCGCGGCTGCGCGAGATGATCCTCGCGACCGCCCGGTCGAGTGCCGCCGACCGCGCCCGGGTCCGGGCCGCTGTGCACTACTTCGTCCAGCGCCGGGAGAGCCGGGACGCCCGGCTGCCGCTGCGCTCCCTGGTCGCCGCCCAGCGTGCCGTCGACCGCGCCGCCCGCCAGCTGGCCACCCCCCTGACCTCACCCCTCCCATCG
>NZ_LEKG01000272.1:0-6191 GCF_001029515.1 Micromonospora sp. RV43
CGCGGGCGGCGGCCAGGCCCTCGTTGGTGTTGGCCACGATGATCGTGCGGATGAACTCGGCCAGGGCGGCGAAGACGTGGAAGACGAACATGCCCCCGGCGGTGGTGGTGTCCAGCTTCTCGTGCAGCGACTGGAACCCGACCCCGTGGCGCTTGAGCCGGCCCACGATCGTGATGAGGTCTTCCAGGGAGCGGCCGAGCCGGTCCAGCGACACGACGGTGAGCGCGTCGCCGGGCCGCAGATACTCGAACGCGTCGTGCAGGCCCGGCCGGTCGGCGTTCTTGCCGGATGCCTTGTCGAAGAAGCACTTCGCGCACCCGGCCGCGCCCAACGCGGCCTGCTGCCGGGCGAGGTTCTGCCCCCGGGTGGACACCCGGCCGTAGCCGACCAACACACCCGCCAGCGGAGTGGGCGCCAGCAGGTCGGCGCCGCCGGCCGGGACGACGGCGCTCACGACCGGCCGGTCCGGAGACGCTCGACCAGCCAGAACCCGCGGCAGTCCCCGCCGTCGGGCAGGTACACCAGCAGGCCGTGCTCGTCGTCCCACTCCAGATCCCCGGGCCGCCCCTCGCCGGTGTCGCGCTCGCGTAGCACGTCGACCTGTTCCTCGGTGAGGGTGACGGTGCCGTCGCCGTTGTCGACGCCGGCGCTGGTGCCGTCGAAGTACTCGGAACCGGTGAGCCACGCGGCTTGCTCGGGCCTGACGGTGGCCACGTACTCGGTGCCGTAGCTCATGGCGTTCAGGGTGACCGAGAAACCCCCTTCGCCTTGTTGGACACGCCGAGGTTTCCGGACAGGTTTTCCGAACGCCCTTGACCGGCCGAGGCACCCGTTTTCGATCTTGTTCGGGAAATGATCGATTCCCGGACACCGCCGCCCGGAACCGCGACTCATTCACATTCGCCGCCGCGGACCCGTCACCACCGACGGCGCCCGATCGATGCACAGGGCAAGGGGTCGCGCGTCGACGGCCAGGTGCCACCTCTGCCGCACCGCACCGTCGCCGACGCGCAGCACGGCCGGCATCCAGGGGTGGGTGCCGGCCGCACGCTGTTCTGCGGCCCTGCGCTGCGCCGCTTACTCCCGTGCGATGCAGGCCGTCACCACGCCTACATCAACTCAGGCCGCGCCGGGTTCGGCGGGCAGCCTCGCGGTGCGGCCGTAGAAGCGGTAGATCTGCCCGACGACGCGCTCGAAGTCGTCCAGGTCGATGGGCTTGGTGACGTAGGCGTTGGCGTGTGCGGTGTAGCTGGCCAGCACGTCGGTGTCGACCGTGGAGGTGGTGAACACGACGACCGGGATCGTCTTGAGCCAAGGGTCGGCCTTGATCGCGGTGAGGACCTCCCGGCCGCTCATGCGAGGCATGTTCAGATCGAGCAGGATCAGTTCCGGACGCGAAGCATCGGCGTACCGGCCCTCACGGCGCAGAAACGCCATCGCCGCCACCCCGTCAGGAACGTGGTGCAACTCGACGGCCAGGGCGTGGGTCGCGAAGGTGTCCTCGATGAGGGCGACGTCGGCGGGATCATCCTCGACCAGCAGCACCCGCAGCGGACCCAGCCGACCGCGAGCGGAGTCTCCGACAGCATTCACAGACGAAGAGTACTTCCTGCATCCGGCGCAGGTCACGAAGCGACTTTGCGGGCGTTCGGAAGATCACTTCCAGTCAGTCCGGAGCCCGAGAGGTCAGCTGGCCGCCGCCGGGGCCGGCGGACCAGACAGTCACGGGGTTCTCAGCCCGGAAAGAGTCCGCGCAACCACGCCCCTCGCGGACGCGGGGCCGGCGCCGTGACTTCGAGGATCTCGCCGTCGAAGTATTCGCGGACCTTCACCTGATACCCGTGTGCGGCCAGCGTGTCAGCGTGCTGACGCATCTTCGGCGGCCACACCCGCAACGGGTCGTCGTAGAAGCCGCCAACGTGATGAGGGCCGCCGTTCCTCCCGACCTCCACCGTGAAGCCACCCTCGTAGTGCTCCTCCTCGCGGCGGGGGTCATACTCGCGGCCTCCGTGCTGAAGGAGCAAACGACGGATCCGTTCCGCCTCCCGCTCGGCTTCCCGCTGCCGCTGCCGGCCGGCCATGTCACTCATGGCGGCCACGGTATCCAGGCAATGACACTCGGTGCATCATCCGCATCGCCTCCTCCGGACACGTTCGTCAGCACAGCCAACCGCGAACGCAAGATCAAATGTTTGTGATGCTGGGACATCTGACCAAGCGCGGGGCCATCGACGACACGCAGCACGGCCGGCACCCAGGGGTGGGTGCCGGCCACGCGCCATCGTGTCTGCCGCCCTACGGTGAGCCCACGCTACGCAGGCGTAAGTTGAGACGTGGGCGGTGGACACCGCAACGGCCACACGCCGGCTCTGATCATCGCCCGCCGTCCCGCCAAGCCCACCGCTCACCATGGTGAGCACGATCAAGGTGGTGAAACACGGTGCCGTCGTCTCGGCCGGACAAGCAGTGGGAGATCCTGCTGTCCTACCAGGTCCTGCAAGCAGAGGTGATCACCCTTCCACTCGACGACGTCAACCGCCGACTCGCCTTCGGCCACGCTGATGTCCTCGACGCCCACGCCCACCTTGAGGACGGCGGCGCATACCGAGCCGCCGGCGCGACACTGCTCCTGGCCGCCGCCACGCCCTGGGATGCCGTACGGACCGCCATGGCCCTCACCACGGCCGCCTACGGCGAAGCCGGCGTGGGACTGGAAGACCTACGAGAGCTCACCGTGCGACCAGCACACCGCGACCCTCGCGGCCCGTAACACCCGCAGTCATCTGCCCGCGGATCATGCTCACCGCCCGTCGCGGCCCCTGCGATAAGAAGCCACGAGCCACCCGAGGAACCCGACCAGCAAGAGAACCACCACAATGACACTGACCTGCCAGGGCTTCATGACCTGAGAGCGTATAGAACTCCGGGCAAAGACCAACTCCGGGCAGAGACTGACGACGAAGAGGCCGCTCGCCGGGCGCGCACGGCGGACAACCCGTCGGGCGCGCCCGCGTGGTCAGCGGTGCGCCGGGGTGGCCTCGGCGAGGCGCAGCGGCCGGTAGCCGTCGGTGTCGAGCTGGGCGAGTTCGCCGTCGATGTCGACCGAGTGGGTGCCGTAGAAGTGGACGTTCTCGTGGTGGGTCGGCCAGATGTGCGCCAGGACCTCGTCGTCGACCTGGCGCTCGTCGCGGCGTAGCGCGCCGACGGCGAGGCCGTGGTACTCCGTCGACCAGCAGACGATCGCGTTGGTGGCCAGGGTGAGGCACCACATCTGCTCGGTCTGCTGCTCGTGGTGTCGGCGGCGCAGCGCTCCCTCGCCGGCGTAGGCCAGGCTGCGGCGCAGGGCATGCAGGTTCTCGCCCTTGTTGAGCTGCCGGGAGATCCGCCGCCGGTAGGTCTCGTCGGCCAGGTACCGGGCGGCGTAGACGGTGCGGCGCAGCGCCCCGTACTCCTTGATCGCGCTGGTCAGCGCGTTCTGCTGCCGCTTCGAAGAGCACAGCTTCCCCACCACCAGCGCGGCGGTCGCGTGACCGCCCTGCACCGAAGCGGCGACCCGCAGCCGATCGTCCCAGGTGCTCGTGATCAGGTCGGTGTTCAGCCGCCGGGTCAGCAGGCCGCCCGCACGTGGGTAGCGGGCGAGGAAGTCGGCGTTCGGGCCGGTCGGCCGCCCCCTTGGGTGGAGAGCTTGATCAACCCTCAGTTCTTAGCGTTGTTTTTGGTCTGGAAACTACGGGCGGGCCGGTTACGTCGAACGGCTCGACCCCGAGGTGGGAAGCCTGCTCGACCGGTACGAGCTGCTGGACGTGACACACCGGGTTGTGGGGCTCGGTAGCGTTGGGTACCGCAACTACTTGGTGCTGCTGCGCGGCAACGACGACGATCTGATGATTTTGCAGGTCAAGCAGCTTCACCGGTCAGCGTGGGAGCAGTATCGGCGGACCACGACCCGGCACGACGGGCAGCGCGTTGTCGATGGTCAACGCTGGATGCAGACTGTCAGCGACCTGATGCTGGGGTGGGCGAGCATCAGCGGCCGACACTTCCTGGTTCGCCAGTTTCGTGACATGAAGGGCAGCATCGACCCGACCGATCTCCGCGCTGACCAACTCGACGACTATGCCCGGGTGGTGGGCGTTGTTCTGGCCCGCGGCCACGCTCAGTCGATCGATCAGCGAGTGTTGCATGGGTACGCCGAGGGCGGTAACGGGGGTGAAGCGTTCGATGAGGCGTTCGCCGACTTCGCGGTGGCCTACGCCGATCAGACCGAAGCCGACCACGCAGCGCTGGTGGCCGGTGTCCGAGCCGGTCGGCTGCCCGCCCGGACTCCAGCGTGAAGGCGGCCCGCCGGTGAAAACGCTACGCATCATGGCACCCTGTTCGCCTTGGCCGGCGGCGACGTACTCCGTGCGGACTAGGTTCGAACCTCGCTCGACGGGTGGGCGACAGCCATCCGCTGCCCCTGCTGGGTTGTGTAGGGCAGGTCGGTGCCAGAGGGCGGGGTGTCAGTCGCCGGATTCTGCGGTGCTGTTGGTGGCGAGTTTGCGATCGTCGCGCAGTGGCAGAAACGGTTCGGCGTCGGCGGGGTGCCCGCCGACGATGGCGCGTTGACGTTGCAGTTCGGCGTCCATCTCGGCGCCGAGAAGGATGGCGATGTTCGTGATCCACAGCCAGACCAGGAAGATGATGACACCGGCGACGGTGCCGTAGGTCTTGTTGTAGTTGGCGAAGTTGGCGAGGTAGACGGCGAACGCGACGGAGGCGGCGATCCAGATCAGTACGGCGAGGATGCCGCCGGGGCTGATCCACCGGAACCCGGGCTGTTTGGCGTTGGGTGAAGCCCAGTACAGCAGGGCGAACATCAGGCTGACCAGTAGCACGAGCACCGGCCATTTGGCGATGCTCCACACCGTCAGCGCGGCCCCGCTGGCACCGATCACCTCGCCTGCGGCTTCGGCGAGGTCACCGGTGAACACGACGATGACCGCCGAGGCGATCAGCATGAGCCCGATGACGGCGGTGACCGCCAACCGTACTGCCAGGGTCTTCCAGATCGGGCGGCCCTCCGGCACGTCGTAGATGGCGTTGGACGCGCGCATGAACGCGGCGATGTAGCCCGACGCTGACCAGAACGCGACCAGTAGACCGACGACGGCGCCGATGTTCGCGCCGGTACTGCTGCCGGCGCGGACCTGGTCGACGACACCGGTCAGGAACTGCCCCACCTGCTGCGGTGCCACCTGCTGCAGGGTGCCGGTCACCTCGCGGGTGGCCCGCTCGCCGAGCATGCCCAGCACCGACAGCAACACCAGCAGCCCGGGAAAGATCGACAGCACGCCGTAGTAGGTGAGGGCGGCGGCCCAGTCGGTGACGTTGTCGGTGAGGAACTCACGGACGGTCCGCTTGAGGGCGGCGAACCAGCCTCGCGCGCCGAGGTCGAGGGGGCCGTCCGGGACATCGGGTACAGACATCGTCGAGTTCCTTTCGTCGGGCTGCCGGCACGTCGGCCGATGTGACATGTCGTCGTGGTCAACGGGGCTCCGGAATGCCGGTGTCCCGACGGGTCGGGGGACACCAAGCATGCCGGAAGCTGTCAGATGTGGTCGCCGCGGCCGGTGGTGTCGTCATCGAGCTCGATCTGCTCCTTGCGGACCTCGGCGCTGACTTGTCGTGGTGTCGGTAACGGTCTCCTTACCGGGGCGCATCCGCTCGACCGGCACCGCTTCGGCGCCGACGCCGGGCCGCTCGGCGTGCAGGGCGACCTCGTGCTCTCTTCCTCGCTGATCGCCTGCCCTCACTCGCCTGAGTGGATGTTCGCGTCCGTGATCGGCTCGCGCTCGAGGCGCACTTCCTCGTGGCCGATCATCGACGCTTCTATGGTTCGGGCCCTGTGCGCCCGTCTCCGGCCGAGTTGCTCGGTGTAGGACGACAGTGCTCAGGGCTCGGCGTCAGAGACGTGAAAGTCTGCGGTTGGCGGCGCCGGTAGCCTTGGCGCGTTCTCCCCGTCCCGATGGTCGGAGCTGTTCCCGGTAGATCTACGAGGTGAACGCAACGGGCCTGGGGGCGTCTAGGGCCTGTCCTGTCGATCATGGAAGCCAGATGATGGCGGCGATGAGGATCAGGCTGGCTCGGTAGAGGGATGCGCGTTTGGCGTAGCGGGTGGCCAGGTCACGCCATTGCTTGAGTCGGTTGAA
>NZ_LEKG01000273.1:0-6154 GCF_001029515.1 Micromonospora sp. RV43
CGTACCGTCGAGACATGACTCCGCCTCACGTCGACACGCCGACCGTTCCGTGCCGGTGGAGCCGTCGGTGAGGCCGCGGCCCACCACCACCGCCACCACCCCGCAGATCCCCACCGTCCTGACCCTCGGGGTGGAAGAGGAGTTCCTGCTGCTGGACCCGGCCACCGGCGAGAGCATGCCGGTCGCCGACCGGGTACGCGGCGCGCTCGCCGGCACCGCCCGCGAGCAGAGCCGGCAGGAGTTCCGGCACAGCATGGTGGAGATGGTGACGCCGGTCAGTCCGGATCTCGGAGAGCTGCGGGAGCACCTGGTCACGCTGCGGCGGGCGGCGGCCCGGGCGGCCGACGCGGCCGGGGCGCGGCTGGTCGCCGTCGGCGCCACCCCGGTCTGCGAGGCCCACCGCACGGTGCCCGACGAGCAGCGCTACCACGACATGTCCCGCCGGTTCGGCCCGGTGGCCCACGACCCGGCGGTCTGCGGCTGCCACGTCCACGTCGGCGTGCCGGACCGGGAACTCGCAGTGCAGGTCTGCAACCACCTGCGTCAGTGGCTGCCGGTGGTGCAGGCGCTCACCACCAACTCGCCGCTGCACGACGGGCGGGACACCGGGCACGCGAGCTGGCGTTCGATGCAGCTGGAACGGTGGCCGAGCATCGGGCCGACGCCGCACTTCGACTCGGCCGCCGACTACGACGCGACGGTGGCGGACCTGATCACCGCCGGGATCATGCTGGACGCCGCGATGGTCTACTGGTACGCGCGCCCGTCCGCGTCGTACCCCACTGTGGAGGTCCGCGTCGGCGACGTCTGCCCCACTGTCGACGACACGGTGCTGGTCGCCGGGCTGGTCCGGGCGCTCGTGGCCACCCTGATCGACGACGTCCGCGCGGGCGTGCCCGCGCCACGCATCCGGGACTGCCTGGTCGCCGCCGCGCACTGGCGGGCCGCGCACGACGGTGTGGACGGCCGGCTCGTCGACCTGCGTACCGGGCGGCCCCGGCCGGCCTGGGACCTCGTCGACGACCTGTTCGACACCGTCACGCCCGCGCTGACCCGCCACGGTGACCTGGACCTCGTCCGGCGCGAGCTGGACCGGGTGCGCCGGGACGGCACCGGCGCCACCCGGCAACGACGGATCATGGCCGAGACCGACGGGGACGTCCGCGCCGTGCTCGATCACCTGGCCGCGCAGACCGTCTCGACGTGAGTCGATGACCTCTCCGGACCGGGCCCGCGACCGGTCAGCGCAACCCGGCGAACAGGTCGTCCTCGGGTGTGGCCGCGCCGGTGGTGTCCCGCACCCGCACGAACGTCTCCATGCCCATCAGCTCGGTGAACCGCTCCTGCCCCAGACGCAGGAAGAAGATGTTCTCCGCCTGGCTGGCGTGCGCGGCGAGCGAGGCGAACTTCTGCCCGCCGTAGCCGCGGGTGTCGACCCAGGTGGTGATCTCGTCGTCCGGCAGGCCCAGCGCCGGCATCTCGTCGGTCGCCTCCGGCTCGGGGAACTCCACCCCGATCTCCCGCATGACGGTGCCGAACTGCTGGAACGCGCTGCGTGGCACGGTGGTCCAGTAGACCTTGGCCGGGATGCCGGTCTGCTCCACAGCGGCCATGGTGATCCGGTGGGCCTGGATGTGGTCCGGGTGGCCGTAGAAGCCGTTCTCGTCGTAGGTGACCACCACGTCGGGGCGGTAGCGCCGGATCAGCTCGGCGAGCCGGCCGGCCGCTTCGGCCACCGGCGTGTTCCAGAACGCGCCGGGCGCGTCGTTCGTCGCCCAGCCCATCATCCCGGAGTCGCCGTAGTCGAGCGTCTCCAGGTGGGTGACCTTCAGCGCCTCGCAGCTGGCCGCCAGCTCGGCGCGGCGCATCTCGACCACGGCCTTCGGGTCGTGCCCGGGGTCGCCCGGCTTGATCCCGCCGGGACCGTCGCCGCACCCCCCGTCGGTGCACGTCACAAGCACTGTGGTGACGCCCTCGGCCGCGTAGCGCGCCAGGACGCCGCCGGTGCTCGTCGCCTCGTCGTCGGGGTGCGCGTGCACCGCCATCAGGGTCAGGGATCGATCGGTCACCCCGTCACCATACGAGCATCGGCCGACGAACTAGCATTGCCCGGTCCGCAGACGGCGACGGAAGCGAGGCGCGATGGGTTGGCTCCAGCGGTTGCTCGGGGGCGGACGGGTCGAACTGGACCCCACACGTCAGCAGGAGCTGCTGCGGGACGTCCGGCAGTCCTACGGGGCGCACGCCCGCCTCCGGTTCCCGGAGCAGGCCGACGCGATCACCCGGCTGCTGTCCGATGACGACGGTCTCGTGGTGGCCGCCGGGATCGTCTGCGAGGCCGCCGACCAGGCGCACGCCGACCTGCTCGCCCAGGCGCAGGAGGTGTTCCGGCGCACCGGGCGGCGGCTGCTGGTGCACCGCCGCAACTACCGGCCCCTGTGGAAGGAGGCCGGGCCGGCGCTGCGCTGGCCGCTCGGCGCGCTGCCCAGCGGGCTGCACCCGTACGCGCAGGTCAGCGCCGCCGTGGCGGTGGTCGGCGGGCGGGCCGATCGGCTGGATCGGGTGACCGACCCGCAGCCGTTCGTGACGCGCCTGTTCGAGGTGCTCGACCTGACCACCGCCGGCTGGGAGTTCGGCCGGGTGCGTGTGGACACCGACAGCGCGACGCTGGTGGAGCGGCTGATGGGCACCGGCGCGCGGGTGCTCGCCACGATGGACGACCCGCCCCGGCTGCCGCCGGCGGTACGGGAGATGATGCGCCGCAACCACCGCATCGCCGTGTACGACCCGGCCGGTCCCCGCGTGGTCGGCGAGCTGAACCTGGGCGCGCGGCTGCGCGAGACGCTGCTGGCCTGACCGGCGGCACGCCCCGCCCCGGCCGGGTGGCCGAAGCGGGGTGCGTCGGTGCTCAGGTGGTCGTGCAGGTGAGGTTCGCCGGCGGGTTGTTGCTGCCGTTGACGGCACCGATGAAGCCGAACGTGGTGGAGCCGCCGGCCGGCAGCGAGCCGTTGTAGTCGACGTTGCGCACCGTCACGTTCGCGCCGTTCTGGGTGTGCGTGCCGCTCCAGATCTGGTTGATCACCTGCCCGTTCGGGAACGTCCAGGAGACCGTCCAGCCGCGGATCGCGGTGGCGCCGGCGGTCACCGTGACCTCGGCCTGGAAGCCACCGGACCACGAGCCGGTGATCGCGTACGTGGCACGCGCGCCGGACGGCGCCGGGGAGCTGGTGGTGGGCGCCGGGCTCGGCGTCCTACTCGATGTGGGTGTGACGGTCGGGGTCGGCGACGGCGTCACGCCGGGCCGGGCCGCGCGGTAGGTGTGCCCGGCGCGGACGGTGAGCGCGACGACGTCGGACTCCGGCCGGGTGGTGGCGGGTGTGCTGCCGTCGGTGACGTCGGCGAGGGTGAAGCTCCCGGTGAACAGCCGGGACCGCAGTCGCAGCGTGCCGTCGCGGTCGGCGCGGACGGTGATCTCGTCGGCCTGGCCGCTGCTCCAGGTCAGCGACACCGTGTAGCCGCCCCGGCCGCGCAGGCCCGCGACCTGCCCGGCGGGCCAGGCGGTCGGCAGCGCGGGCAGCAGGTGCAGCTCGCCGGTGTGGCTGTGCAGCAGCATCTCGGCGATGCCCGAGGTGGCGCCGAAGTTGCCGTCGATCTGGAACGGCGGGTGCAGGTCGAACATGTTCGGCGCGAGCCGGTCGGTACGCACCAGGTCGCGCAGGAGCTTGTGGGCGCGGGCGCCGTCCTCCAGCCGCGCCCAGAAATTGATCTTCCAGGCGAGGGACCAGCCGGTCCCGTCGTCGCCGCGCAGCTCCAGCGTCCTGCGGGCGGCCTCGTACAGCGCCGGGGTGCCGCGCTTGGTGATCTGGTTGCCGGGGTGCAGCCCGTACAGGTGGGAGACGTGCCGATGGGTGCGTTCGGTCTCGACCCAGTCGGCCAGCCACTCCTGCACGTTCCCCCGCGAGCCGACGCGGCTCGGCGGCAGCCGGTCCCTGGCGGTGCGTACCTGGGACCGGAAGGTGGTGTCGACGCCGAGCACCTCGCTCGCCCGGGCCGCGGCGTCGAACAGGTCGCGCAGGATCTGGTTGTCCATCGTCGGGCCGGCGCAGACGCTGGCGTTCGCGTGGTGCGCCAGCTCCGGCGAGTTCGACGGGTTCGTCACCAGGTAGCCGAGCGTCGGGTGGGCGACCAGGGTGTCGAGGAAGAACTGGGCGGCGCCCTTGAGCGCCGGGTAGTTGGCCTGGAGGAAACCGCTGTCGCCGGTGAACAGGTAGTGGTCCCAGATGAGCGTGCTCAGCCAGGCCCCGCCGGTCTGCCACATGCCCCAGAACGCGCCGTCCACGACAGACGCGCCCCGCCAGGCGTCGGTGTTGTGGTGGGTGACCCAGCCGCCGGCACCGTACTGCGCCTGGGCGACCCGCGCGCCGGTCACGGTGAGGTCCTTGACCATGTCGAAGACCGGCAGGAAGCACTCGGAGAGGTTCGTGGTGTCGGCCGGCCAGTAGTTCATCGGCAGGTTGGCGTTGACCGTGTACTTCGAGTCCCAGGACGGCGTCAGCGAGTCGTTCCAGATGCCCTGGAGGTTCGCCGGCTGGGTGCCCGGCCGCGACGAGGAGATCAGCAGGTACCGCCCGAACTGGAACAGCAGCGCGGCGAACTGCGGGTCGTTGGTGCTCGCGTGCTGCGCGATCCGTACGTCGGTCGGCTGGTCGGCGGCGGCCGTGCGGCCCAGGTCGATCGTGACCCGGTTGAACAGCGCCTGGTAGTCGGCGCGGTGGCGGGTGCGGAGCTGGTCGACGGCGACGCTCTTGGCGGCGTTCAGCCGGTTGCGGGCGATGCCCTGGTAGTCGCCGTTGACGGTGCGGTAGTTGACGTAGCTGGTGCCGATCGAGACCAGGACCGTCACGCTGGTGGCGCCGGACACCCGCAGCGTGCCGCCGGAGCTGCTGACCGTGCCGCCGGTGACGGCGGCGTTCGCCAGCGCGAGGAACCGTACCGAGCCGGTGACCCCCTCCATCGACCCGGAGACGCCGTCGAGCGCGATGGTCGCGCCGTCCGGGCTGGACACGGTGGTCCGCTGCGGGCTGTCGAACGCGGCGGAGAACGTGATCGCGTTCGCGCGGTCGGCGGTCAGCCGGAGCACTATGACCTGGTCGGGCGCGCTGGCGAACACCTCCCGCTGGTACCGGACGCCGCCCTGCACGTACGTGGTGGTGACGGTGGCGGTGGTGAGGTCGAGCGTCCGGTTGTACTGCGTCGCCCCGCTCGCCGAACCGAAGGCGAGCCGGAGGTCGCCGACGGTCTGGTACGCGAGCTGACCACCCGGGCTGCCCATCATGGTCTGGTTGATCAGGTCCTGGGCCGAGGTCCACTGGTCGGCGAAAACCCGACGCCGGATCTCGGCCAGGTTGGCCGCGCCCCTGGTGTTCGCCGAGTCGTACGGGCCGCCGGCCCAGACGGTGTCCTCGTTGAGCTGGAGCCGTTCGGTGTCGACGTTGCCGAACACCATCGCGCCGAGCCGCCCGTTGCCGATCGGCAGGGCACGCAGCCAGTCGGTGCCGGCCGGTTCGTCGTACCAGAGTGCCAGGTCGTTCGCGGCCAGCACCTGTGGTGGCGCCGCCGAGCCGGCGCGTGCGGCGGCGCTCCAGGCGGCCGGCACCAGCGCGGCACCGGCCCCGGCCGCGCCGGCCTTGAGGATGTTCCTTCGGGTCACGTCGGACATGGTCTTCTCCTCGCAGGCGGGTCGGGTGGTGGTGCGGCCGGTGCGCGGGCGGGTCGGCGTCGGCCCGCCCGCGCACCGGGTGCGGTGGCTACCTCGCGCAGGCGACGCCGTTGAGGGTGAACGCCGCCGGTGCGGCCGTGTTGCCGGTGTGGTTCGCCTGGAAGCCGAGGCTGACCGAGGCGCCGGGCGCGATGGTGGAGTTGTAGGAGACGTTGCGGGCGGTCACCTGACCGGAGCCGGGCGAGTAGGTGGCGTTCCAGCCGGAGGTGATGGTCTGCCCGCCCGGCAGGGTGAAGACCAGCGACCAGCCGTTGATCGCGCTGCCGCCGGTGTTGGTGAGGGTGAGGTCTTCGGTCAGGCCGGTGTTCCAGGCGTTCACCGTCGCGGTGACCTTGCAGGCGACGCCGGACGGCGGCGGGGTGGTCGGGCCGGGGG
>NZ_LEKG01000274.1:0-6111 GCF_001029515.1 Micromonospora sp. RV43
GACCGTCGTGAGGGCGGGTTCCGTGGTGGCGACCGTGAGGGTGGCTTCCGTGGTGGGGACCGTCGTGAAGGCGGCGCCCGCGAGGGCGGCTTCCGGGGCGGCGACCGTCGCGAGGGCGGCTACCAGGGTGGCGACAACCGCCGGGAGAGCTACGCCGGCGGCGAGCGCCGCGACGGCGGCTTCCGCGGCGGCGACCGCGACCGTGGCTTCCGGCGCGACGACCGGCGCGATGACCGGCGGCCGGGCGGCTACCGGGGTGAGCGGGACGGTGAGCGCCGTGGCTACGGCGACCGGCCGGGCGGCGACGACCGCCGGACCGGCAACTACGGCCCGCAGCGGGAGCGCCAGGACGAGCGTGGCGAGGGGCGTACCGGTGAGGCGCCGGAGCTGCCGGACGACGTCGTCGCGAGCGACCTCGACTCGGCCGTCCGGGCGGAGCTTCTCTCCCTGGCCAAGCCGGTGGCGGAGACTGTCGCCCGGCACCTGGTCGCGACCGGTCTGCTGATCGACGAGGACCCGGTGCTGGCGCTGGCGCACGCCATGGCGGCCCGCAGGCTCGCGTCGCGGATCGCCGCCGTGCGGGAGGCCGTCGGGCTGGCCGCGTACCACGCGGGTGAGTGGCAGACCGCCATCGCCGAGCTGCGGACGTACCACCGGATGAGCGGCCTGCAGAGCCACCTGGCGGTGCTGGCGGACTGCGAGCGGGCGCTGGGCCGGCCCGAGCGGGCCATCGACCTGTTCCGCGGCGCGGACCGGGACAAGCTCGACCAGGCCGTCGCGATCGAGCTGCTGATCGTGGCCGCCGGGGCGCGCGGCGACCTCGGGCAGAAGGACGCCGCGGTGGCGATGCTCCAGGTGCGCGAGCTGACCGGCGACTCGACCGACCCGTGGGCGGCGCGGCTGCGCTACGCGTACGCGGACGCCCTGCTGGCGGTGGACCGGCGCGAGGAGGCGCGGGAGTGGTTCTCCCGGGCCGCCGACGTCGACTCCGAGGGGGAGACCGACGCCGCCGAGCGGCTGCTGGAGCTGGACGGCGTGGTCATCGAGGGCGACGACGAGCCGGAGGACGACACCGACGCGTCCGAGGCGTCGGCCGAGGACGTCCGCGACGACGACGACCTCGACGACGAGGACGAGGACGACGAGGACGACCTCGATGACGACGATGACGATGACGACGATGACGATGACGACGACGACGACGATGACGACGACCGGGATGACGACGCGCCGCTGAGCGGCGACGACACCTCGGGCGTCGACGGGGACGCGGCACGGGCCGACTACCGGGACCGGGACGCCGGCGATCTGGCCGACGACGAGCTGACCGACACCGAGGCCGGCTCGCTCGCCGCCGACACGCCGACCACCACCGCCACGACCGAGGATCCGGCCACCGCACCGGCCGCCGACGCCCAGGCGCCGGCCGCCGACGTCACCCCGGACGGCAAGGCCGACCGGCCCGCGCCCGGTGACGCCGCGGACGGCGAGGGCGAGGCGGCGGACCGCCGATGACCGGGTACGCCGGTGACACCGCCTCCGGCGCGGATCGGGGCGAACCCGACCGCGCCGGGGCGGTCGGTCGGCTGGTCGACGCGTACTCGCTCGTCGTCTTCGACCTGGACGGCGTCATCTACCTGATCGACCGGCCCATTCCCGGCGCGGTCGAGGCGGTCGGCCGGCTGCATGCCGAGGGGCGCGCGGTCGCGTACGCGACCAACAACGCCTCCCGCCGCTCCAGCGAGGTGGCCGACCTGCTCACCGGCATGGGCGTCGCGGCCCGGCCGGCGGAGGTGCTCACCTCCGCGGCGGCCACCGCCGAACTGCTCCGCGACCGGCTGCCCGAGGGCGCACCCGTGCTCGTGGTCGGCGCGGAGGCGCTGCGCGCCGAGCTGCGCGCGGTGGGCCTGCGGCCGGTCGCCACTGCTGATGAGGAGCCCGCCGCGGTGGCCCAGGGCTACGGCCCGCAGGTCGGCTGGTCCGACCTGGCCGAGGCGTCCCTGGCGGTACGGGCGGGCGCGCCCTGGTACGCCACCAACACCGACCGCACGCTGCCCAGCCCGCGTGGCCCGCTGCCGGGCAACGGCTCGCTCGTCGCGGTGCTGCGGACCGCGCTCGGCCGCGACCCGGACGTGGTGGTGGGCAAGCCGGAGCCGGCGCTGTTCACCACCGCCGCGCGGCGGGCCGGGACCGGGCGCACGCTCGTGGTGGGCGACCGGCTGGACACCGACATCGAGGGCGCCCGCCGGGCCGGGCTGGACAGCCTGCTGGTGCTCACCGGGGTCAGCGACGCCGCCGAGCTGCTGGCCGCACCCGAGGAGCGCCGCCCCGCGTACGTCTCGTTCGACCTGGCGGGCCTGTT
Source organism: Micromonospora sp. RV43 (assembly GCF_001029515.1). Taxonomy (NCBI): domain Bacteria; kingdom Bacillati; phylum Actinomycetota; class Actinomycetes; order Micromonosporales; family Micromonosporaceae; genus Micromonospora; species Micromonospora sp. RV43. The sequence goes on from NZ_LEKG01000274.1 coordinate 2,363, forward strand.
CGACCCGGCCGCAGTGGTGGCGGTGCCGGGCCGGACCGCAGATGACGGCTGGTCGGTGACGGAGGCCGGCGCGGACCTCGTGCTCGACGGCGCGGGACCGCCGCTGGAGGCCCTCGCGGCGCTCTGCGCGCTGGCCTGGTCGACCGGTGCCGGGCCGCGCGTCCGGGCGCAGTCCACGGCGGCGGAGGAGGCCCTCGCCGCGTTCGGTCTGGACGACTGAGGCCGGGCCGCTCAGAGCAGCTTGCGGAGCTTCATCAGGTCGAACGGGTTCGCCTTTATCGACACCCGCCGGGAGGCCACCGCCGACATGACGTCGAGCCGGCCGTGCACCAGCGCGACGAGGTCGTCGCTACCGGTGCTCAGCGCGATCTTGGCCTTCGGGTCGTCGCCGTCGGACAGGTCGACCAGCCGGCCACCCTCCAGCCGCCCGTGGAACGCGGTGCCGAGGTCGGTGATCCGGCAGGCCAGGGTGCGGTCGAGGTCGATGCGTCCCTGTGCCTCGGCGTTGCGGTCCAGCCGCGCGGCCAGGTCGTGCAACGCCTGCCGGCACTCGTCCACGCTGGCCACATCGTCTCCTCACCACGAACCACGCCGTTCCCGGCACCGTACCGCAATGGGGTGTCCGGGGTGCCCGGTAGCGTGGCACCTGCACACCTCGCCCCGCGGAAGGACTCAGGCATGCAGGACGCGTGGCGCGCCTACCTCGAGCTGGCCATGGGCCTGACGGAGGCGCCCCGGAAGAAGGCACAGGACGCGGTCATGCGCGTCGTCGGCCAGGGCGGCGCGACCGCCGCCCAGCTCCAGACGCTCGCCGAGGAACTGGTCGCGACCGGCCTGGCGAACCGGGAGTCGCTGACCAAGCTGGTCCGCTTCGAGGTGGACCGGGCGCTGGGCGCGGTCGGGCTGGCCACCGCCGACGAGGTCGCCGAGCTGACCCGCCGGGTGCACGACCTGGAGCGGCAGCTGCGCGAGGCGCGCGGCCACCTCGGGCCGGGCGACACGCCGCCCGCCGCCGCACCGTCCGGGACAGGCGCGGCGCCGAGGACCGGTTCGCCCGCCGCCGAGTCCTCCCCGGCGACGACCCCGGCCAAGGCCCCCGCGACGACGCCGACGAAGGCGGTGGCGAAGAAGACGGTGGCCAAGAAGGCGATCGCGAAGAAGCCGCCGGCCACCGTGGCCCGTACCCCCGCCGACGGCTCGCCCGCCGCGCCCGCCCGGCCGGCGAAGAAGGCCACCGGGCGCCGGGCGGCCGGCTCGTGACCGCGCCCCGGCCCGGACCGCCCCCGGGGGTACGCCCCGCGCCGGCCGAGGAGGTCGGCGAGGCGCGGCACCCGGCGGTGGACGCGGCCGTACTCGGCATGGCCAACGCCGAGGCGCTCGCCCCGGCCGACCAGATCGCCCAGTACGAGGCGGCGTACGAGACGCTGCGCGAGACCCTCGCCACCATCGACCAGGCCTGAGCAGAGGCGGAGACACACCTGATGGCTCGTCGTACCCGGCTGGACGCCGAACTGGTCCGGCGCGGGCTGGCCCGCTCGCGGGAACAGGCCGCCGCGCTCGTGGAGGCCGGTCGCGTCCAGCTGCGCGGAGTGCAGGCGCGCAAGCCCGCGGCGATGGTCGACCCGGCCGACCCGCTGCTGGTCACCGGCGAGGATCCGGCACAGGAGTACGTCTCCCGGGGCGGCCACAAGCTGGCCGGCGCGCTCGCCGCGTTCGCCCCCGGCGGGCTGACGGTCACCGGCCGGCGCTGCCTGGACGCTGGCGCGTCGACAGGCGGTTTCACCGACGTGCTGCTGCGCGGCGGCGCCGCCGAGGTGGTCGCCGTGGACGTCGGCTACGGGCAGCTCGCCTGGTCGCTGCGGACCGACGAGCGGGTGCGGGTGTTCGAGCGCACGAACGTGCGTACCCTCACGCCGGAGGCGATCGGCGGCCCGGTCGACCTGACGGTGGCCGACCTGTCGTTCATCTCGCTGCGGCTGGTGCTACCGGCGCTTGCGGCGTGCACCGGGCCCGGCGGTGACCTGGCGCTGATGGTGAAGCCGCAGTTCGAGGTCGGCAAGGAACGCGTCGGCGTAGGCGGTGTGGTCCGCGATCCGGCGCTGCGCGCCGAGGCGGTGCTGGACGTGGCCGCTGCCGCCGCCGGGCTGGGCCTCGGCCTGGCCGGCGTCGCGGCCAGCCCGCTGCCCGGGCCGAGCGGCAACGTCGAGTTCTTCGTATGGTTGCGCGGGGACGCGCCCGCCGCGGATCCGGAGCGGGTCCGCGCGGTGGTGGCCGCCGGCCCGCAGGGCGCCGCCGCGACGGCGGCCACGACCGAGGAGGTGTCCGGGTGAGCCGTACCGCGCTGCTGGTCACGCACACCGGCCGTCGACGCAGCACCGAGCACGCCCGCGCGGTGGCAGCCGACCTGATCGCCGCCGGGTTCGAGGTGCGTGTGGTGGCCGAGGAGGCCGACGACCTGGACCTGCCGGGCGTGGTGCCGGTGACCGGCCCGGAGGCCGCCGAGGGCGCCGAGATCGTGTTCGCGCTCGGCGGGGACGGCACGTTCCTGCGCGCCGCCGAGCTGGCCCGCCCGGCCAAGGTGCCGCTGCTCGGCATCAACCTGGGCAAGGTCGGGTTCCTCGCCGAGGCGGAGATCGACGACCTGGACACCGCCGTCCGTGACGTGGTCGACCGCAACTACACGGTGGACGAACGGCTCACCCTCGACGTCACAGCCGAGTTCGAGGGCGGGCCGACCATCGAGTCGTGGGCGCTCAACGAGATCAGCGTGGAGAAGGGCGAACGCGCCCAGATGCTGGAGCTGCTCGTCGACGTGGACGGCCGGCCGCTGTCCCGGTACGGCTGCGACGGCGTGATCTGCGCGACCCCCACCGGCTCGACCGCGTACGCGTTCTCCGGCGGCGGGCCGGTGGTCTGGCCCGAGGTGGAGGCGCTGCTGCTGGTGCCGATCAGCGCGCACGCGTTGTTCAGCCGCCCGCTGGTGACCGCGCCCACGTCGACGTTCGTCATCACCGTCGACCCGTTCACCACACTGGCCGTGCTCTGCTGCGACGGGCGGCGCGTCTACGACCTGCCGCCGGGCGCGCGGGTGACGGTGCGCCGGGGCACGCTGCCGGTGCGCATCGTGCGGCTGCGGGCCCGCCCGTTCACCGACCGGCTGGTGGCCAAGTTCGACCTTCCCGTCCAGGGCTGGCGGGGCAACCGTCGCTGACCAGCGGCTCAGCGGAAATCTCCGTTCGGCCCACCGGTCCCGGCGCTCGCGCGCGTTACGGTGGGCGTACGGGCCGCGAAGAGGTGAGTCCGGGCGCGGCGGTGAGGCCCGCCGCTTCCCGGATGCGGCCCACCTGTCGCGGGCTCGGCCAGGGGGTGGTCGGGGCCGCGACGGTCGGGACGCCGGAGCGTCGTAGCCGGCCGCGGCGGGCGGACCGGCACGCCGTGTCCGGTCGGGTGTCGACCCCGGCCGGGCCGACAGGTCGCAGGGCCGCCGCCGGAGGAAGCGGCGGCACGCGAGCTGGGCGACACGGTCTCCGGCGTCCCGGCCTCCACTCCGTCGTGCTCGTGTCCACCTGGCGACATGTCGCCGGTGCGGCGGCCCGTACCCGGTGACCAGGTGGCGGACGCCGTCGCAGACTCCGATCGCCGGTCTCACGAGGCCGGCCTCGGAGTAGAGGAGCGTCACATGCACCGGTTCCCCCGCTGGCTCGCCGCCGGCGCGGCCGGGGCGTTGGTGGTCGGGCTCGCCGTACCGG
>NZ_LEKG01000275.1:0-6091 GCF_001029515.1 Micromonospora sp. RV43
ATCACCGCGGCCGTGTTGGCCGGGTCGGCGTTCTGGTAGACCGGCACGTCGGAGGCGTCGTCGAGCTTGGTGCGGTCCAGGAGCATCCAGCGCTTCGGCAGCTTCATGATGTCGTGCAGACCGGGGAAGAAGTAGACGGCCAGGATGAACACAGTGCCCAGGACGAACAAGGGCTGGCTCAGCGGGTGGCTGAGGAACGCGGGCAGGCTGTTCACCGCGTCGCTGCTGCCGAACGCGGTGAGCCGGTGGTCGAGGTACATGTAGAGGACGCCGCCCAGCACCGGCCCCCACCGCGTACCGGGGCCGCCGAGCACCACCATGACCAGCAGCGACAGCGTCAGCTCCGACGAGGTGATGTGCGGGCTGGCGCCGCCGACGATCAGCACGTAGACCACACCGCCGGCCGACGCGAGACCGCCGGCGAGCGTGAACGCGACGAGCTTGAACCGGTACGGGTCGAGCCCCAGCACCCCGATCCGCCGCTCGTCGTCGCGCAGCCCGGCGAGCACCCGCCCGGTCGGCGAGGCGCTGACCCGGTGCACCACGAGGACCACGATGGCCAGGTACGCCAGCGCCAGCCAGTACAGGTTCACCGTGTTGGTGACGCCCACCAGCGCCGACGGCAGCCCGGAGACGTCCAGCGGCAAACCCTCCTCGCCGCCGGTGAGACCGCCGAAGTCGCGGGCCACCAGGATCGCCCCGACCTGCGCGAACGCCAGCGTCACCATGGCGAACGCGATGCCCACCGTGCGCAGGGCCACCGCGCCGAGCAGCGCCGCGAGCGTGGTCCCGCCGATCACCGTGAGCACGGCGGCCTGCCACAGCGGCAGCCCGGCCTTGGTGACCAGGATGTCGGTGCCGTACACGCCGGCGGCGAAGTAGAGGGCGTGGCCGAAGGAGAGCATGCCGGTACGCCCGAACAGCAGGTCGTACCCGGCCGCGAGCCCGCCGAAGACCAGGCAGATGGCGAGCAGTTGCAACGTGCCCGGCGAGTTCAGCGGCCCCTCGAAGATCCCCGGCAGGTGCAGTGTGGAGTACGGCAGGACCGCCGCCACCACCAGCGCCACGAGCGGCAGGTACGGGCGCAGTCCGTGCCAGCGGGAACGCCCGGGGGTCAGTTCGTCGGGCACCTGCGCCGGAGGCGCGTCGACCACCGAGTTGGTCATGCGTGAGCCACCTTTCCGGCCAGGCCCTGCGGACGCAGCAGCAGCACCACGGCGAGCAGACCGACCACGCACAGGTCGCCCAGCCCGGACGTGCCGTAGTAGTTGACGAACTGTTGCAGCAGCCCCACCGCGACCGCCGCGTACGCGGACCCGACCACCGAGCCCATCCCGCCGATCACCACCACGATGAAGGCGAAGATCAGCAGCGAGCCGCCCTGCCCCGGCGAGACGGTGCCGAAGTAGACGCCACCGAGTGCGCCCGCAAGCGCGGCGGCGGCCCCGCCGATCGCGAAGACGAGCGTGAACGCCTTGCGCACGTCGATGCCGAGCGCCGTCACCATCTCCCGGTTCTCCACGCCGGCCCGGATGATCAGGCCGTACCGGGTCCAGCGCAGGAACGCCAGCAGCGCCCCGAGCACCACAGCGGCGGCGACGATCAGCAGCAGCCCGGCGTTCGGCACCTGGGCGCCGAGCACCGATGTGACGCCCCGGCTCCAGTCCGGACGCGGGAACGGCCGCGGATCAGCGCCCCAGGTGGCCTGGAGCAGCGCCACCCCGGCCAGCGACAGGCCGACGGTGACGAGCACCTGCTCGATGGTGCGGGAGTACAGCGGCCGGATCAGCACCAGCTCCACGAGCACCGCGACGAGCGAACCGGCCAGCACGCCGAAGACGACAGCCAGCACGAATCCGAATCCGTCCGGCCCGGCGCCGGGCAGGTTGCCCGCCGCCCACCAGGTCGCGTACGCGCCCACGCCGAGGAACAGCCCGTGCGCGAAGTTGAGCACGTCGGCGAGGCCGAAGACGAGGGACAGGCCCGAGGCCACGAGGAAGTACAGCGCCGCCAGGCCCAGCCCGGTCAGCGTCAGCAGAACCACTGTGTTCACGAGTGCACCTCCGCCGAACCCACACCGAGCAACGACTTCGTCAGCGCGGTCTCCAGCAGCAGTTCCTGGGCGTCGCCGGTCCAGGCGACCTTGCCGGCGGAGAGCACCACCGCGTCGGTCGCCAGCCGCCGTACCACCGCCAGGTTCTGCTCGACCAGCAGCACCGGAACCGATTCCGCCACCCGTTCCAGCACCTCGGCCACCTCGGTCACCACCTTCGGGGCCAGCCCTTTCGTCGGCTCGTCGACCAGCAGCAGCCGGTTGTCGTTCAGCAGCACCCGGCCGATCGCGAGCATCTGCTGCTGCCCGCCGGACAGCGAGCCGGCCCGTTGCCGTCCGCGCCGCTCCAGCTCGGGGAAGAGCGAGAAGACCTTGTCGTACGCGGGCGTGACGCCCCGCCGCTCGGCCAGCCGCAGGTTCTCCGCGACGGTGAGCGCGGCGAAGACGCAGCGGTCCTCCGGCACGTAGCCGAGGCCGTCGCGGACCAGCCGGTGGGTGGGGCGTGCGAGCAGGCTGCGCGCCCCCATGCGTACGCTGCCGCGCACCTCGCCGCCGCGCGGCGTCAGCCCGACGATCGCGCGCAACGTGGTGGTCTTGCCGACGCCGTTGCGTCCGAGCAGCACCGTCACGCCGGTCGGCGCGACCTCGAACGACACGCCCTGGAGGATGTGCAGCCCGGCGATCCGCACGGACAGATCCTCGACGGACAGGACAGGTTCGGTCATTTAGAGCGCCTCCCCCAGGTACGCCTCCTGCACGGTGGCGTTCGCCATCACCGTGTCCGGGGTGTCGCACGCCAGCAGCGCGCCGTGGTGCATCACGGCGATCCGGTCGGCCAGTTCCAGGATCACGTCCATGTGGTGTTCCACCATGAGCACCGCCCGGCCGCTGTCGCCGGTCAACGACTTGATCACGCTGACCAGCTCGGGCACGTCCTCGGCGCTCACCCCGGCCATCGGCTCGTCCAGCAGCATCACGCGGGGTTCACCGGCGAGCAGCAGCGCGATCTCCAGCTTGCGCTTCTCGCCGTGGGCCAGGGTGCCGGCGAGCGCCGTACCCCTGTGGTGCAGGCCGACCCGGTCGAGCGCCGCGTCGGCGGCGGCGGCCACCTCCCGGTCGGCCGCCGCCCGCCGCCACAGCTTCATCGAGCCACCCCGGTGTGCCTGTACGGCGAGCCGGACGTTCTCCCGCACGCTCAGCGAGCCGAAGACCGAGGACGCCTGGAAGGTACGCCCCAGTCCGAGCCGGGCACGCCGGTGCGGCGGAAGCGCGGTGATGTCCGCGCCGTCCAGCAGGACCGTGCCCTCGGTGGGCCGGCGCAGGCCGGTGATCAGGTTGAACAGGGAGGTCTTGCCGGCGCCGTTGGGCCCGATCACGCCGAGGAACTCCCCCGGCGCCAGATCGAGGTAGACGGAGTCGACGATGGCGACCTCACCGATCCGCCAGGTCAGACCGCGGGTGGCGAGCACGGGTCAGCCCTTCATCTGCGCGACGGGCGGCGCGCTCTCGTCACCGGTGAGCGACTTCTGCGCGGTCGCCGTGAAGGTGGTGCCGCTGCCGGAGAGCTTGGCCTGGTACATCGGCTGGAGCAGGGCGTGGTCCTCGGCGCGGATCTTCATGGTGCCCTTGACGCCCTCGAACTCCCAGCCCTCCAGCGCCTTGATCATCTTCTCCACGTCGTCGCCGCCCTCCTGCACGGCCCGGACGACCATCTGCGCGGCGGCGAACCCGTCCGGGTGGAACAGGTCGAGCGTGCCGCCCGGCACCTTCGCCTTCGCGGCCTTGGCGGCCTCGGTGTCGCTGGCGCCGTCGAAGTAGTGCGACAGGAACGAGATCTTGCTGCCGGCCGCGCCGAACGTCGGCCACGAGGCACGGATGTCCAGGCCGGTGACGACAGTGGTCGAGGCGAGGACGCCCTGCTGGTCGAGCGTCTGCCACATGGCGCCGGCGGTGGTGCCCGCCCAGGCGACGAAGAGCAGGTCCGGCTTGGCGGCCTTGATCTGGCTGGCGAACGGCGTGAACTCGGTGGCGCTGGCCGGGGCCCGGACGCTGCTCACGTTCGCGCCCGCACCGCCGATGACGGCCTTCACGGCGGCCTCGTTGGCGTCGCCGAACGCGCCGTCCTGCGCGAACACGACGACCTTCTTGCCGCCCGCGTCGCCGATGAACGACCGGGCGGTCACCACGTCCTGCCACGACTGCCGGCCGGAACGGAACGTGTACTTGTTCGCGCCGGTCACCGCGTCGGTGGCGGCCGGGCCGGAGATGAACAGCACCTTGTTCTGCGCGGCGATCGGCGCGACCTGGAGCGCCACCCCGGAGGAGGTGGACCCCGCGATGATCTTCGTACCCTTGCCGATCAGGTCCTTCGCGGCGGACACGGCCTTGGCCGGGTCGCCCGCGTCGTCGGCCTCGGTCACCTCGATCGTGCGGTCACCGACCTTGCCGGTGCCCTTGGTGGCGAAGTCGAGGCCGGCCTTGAAACCTTCGATGTACTGCTTGCCGTAGCTGGCGAGCGGCCCGGACTGGGAGTAGACCAGACCGACCTTGACCGGGGCGGCGTCGCCGCCGCCGGATGAGGTGTCCTGCGGGCTGCCACAGGCCGTGGCGGCCAGAGCGACCGCCACCGAGGTGGCGGCGGTAAGGAACACCCGTCGCGTGTGCCGGATCGTCATTGCGACTCCAGATGAGGACAGGGGGAATGTCAGTTGTCGGCTCACGCTAGAAGTGACGTCACCCACGGGCTATGTGGTCGGCGCACACAAGTACCCGTGACGGGATGGCCGCACGTTACAACGGCGGACATCGCCACGTAACCGCACCGACCCGGGATGGCCACACCCACCACGCACACCTCCCCGGCAATGTCGTCCCACGCCATCGCGCGCCGGTCACCGCCCGCCGCAGTCCCCGTCGTGGTCGGCCGCCCGAGCGCACCGCCGCCCACCGTCGCGCGGGCGGTCACACCAGACCCAGTGGCGTACGGACTGCTCGTCCTCCCGTGACACGGTGGTCCCGGCGCGCTCCACGTCGGCCAGGAACCCGAGCGCCCGGCAGATGGCCCGCGCGAACCCCCGCGCGCCGTCGAGGTCGGCCGCGAGCACCGGCAGGTGTACGACGAACCGCTCCCGGCTCACCGCTGCGCGCCCGGAGTGAACCGGGACTGCCAGCTCTTGAGCGCCGCCTTGATGCGCGTGTTCTCCTCGGCGTAGCGGGACGCGTCGCGCCGGGCCAGCGCCAGGTCACCCGCCACCCGGTAGAGGAAGGCGTGCACCTCCGCCGGGTCGAGCCCGTGCCGCACGGTGCGGAACCGCCGCTCGCGGATCTGCCCGACACTCAGCGGCCGGCACGACTCCGAGCGGTACCAGCCCTGGTTCGGCTGCCGCCCCTTGCCACGTCGCCGGGTCGGCTGAAACAGGTTGAGCACGTTGCGCACGCCGATCCTCCTCACTGAGCCGTGGAGGCGACCCGCCCGCAGACAGGGGACGCGGGCGGGCCGCCGACCCCGAGACCGCAGCCCGTTCGGCGGTACGACCCCGGAGCCCAATCCGGGTCCGACTCCCGAGGTTTGCCGAACCAACCGGAGCCGGACGCGGGTCAGCCTACCCAAAATACCTGTGTAGGTCGAGCGTCCACATCGGGCTTTCTAGTTGTTGCAGTTACTGGTGTAGGCCCGGCATGATCGGAGGTGCCGAACCGACCGGAGTCCTCACCATGCCCACAGCTGAAGCGCCATATCGTCAGATCGCCAACGAACTCGCCGCAAAGATCAAGAGCGGCGAGTTGAAGCCCGGCGACAAGCTGCCCTCGACCCGTGAACTCGCCGAGGCTTACGGCGTCCACATGAACACGGCGTCCCGCGCCCTCTCACTGCTGCACGATCGCGAGCTGATCACCGGCCAGCCCGGCCGCGGCACCTACGTAGCCGAACCCCCGAGCTGATCAACTCCACTACGCCGAAGTGGCGGCATCATCGCGCCCGGAAGCAGCCACTTCCCCGAAGTGGCGCCCACCCCGCGCGACAAGCCCCGCCACCAC
>NZ_LEKG01000276.1:0-6067 GCF_001029515.1 Micromonospora sp. RV43
GAGCACCGCCCGGCTCCGGTAGCAGCGGCGCGATCACCGCCCACGCCTCATCGGTCAACTCACCACGACGCACCACCGACACATCGTCAACGACCAACCCCTACAAGATCGGCAGGACACGCCCTAGGCGGATTCGCGGAGGGCCACGTGGTGGGGGGCCACCAGTTCGCGCGGTGGGGACTCGCGATCGGGGCCCAGGCGGCCCGCCAGCAGCTCGACCGCGAGGCGGGCGATGCGCTCCTTGTCGGGGACGACTGTGGTCAGCGTCGGGATCGAGAAACGACCGTCCTCGATGTCGTCGAAGCCGGCCACCGCGACGTCCTCGGGCACGCGCAGGCCCATCTCGTGCAGGGCACGCAGCGCGCCGAGCGCAAGGGTGTCGTTGAAGCAGAAGACGGCGTCGGGGCGTACCCCCGTGGTGAGCAGGTGCCGCATGGCGGCGGCGCCGTCCGCGCGGTGCCAGGCCGGCGCGGGCGCCACCAGGCGGTCGTCGTAGGCGATGCCGGCCTCGGTCAGCGCGGCGGTGTAGCCGGCCAGGCGGAGCCGGGCGCTGGCGCCCTCGGGTGTGCGCTGCGAGCCGATGGCGGCGATCCGGCGGCGGCCGAGCCCGATGAGGTGGGCGGTGATCTCGCGGGCGGCGGCCACGTTGTCGATCATCACGTGGTCGGCGGGGCCGTGGTCGACGCGTTCGCCGAGCAGCACCATGGGCAGACCGGCCAGCGCGGCGAGGTCGTCGGCGGTGAGCGCGAGCGGGCTCAGGATCAGGCCGTCGATCATGTGGTCGCCGATACCGCTGGCGGCCTTGCGCTCCTGCTCGGAACGGCCGCCGGTCTGGTCGATCAGCACCGTCCAGCCGTGGTCGGCGGCGGCGGTGACGACGTGCCGGGCCAGCTCGGCGAAGTAGGGGATGTCCAGCTCGGGTACGGCCAGCGCGATCACACCGGTGCGCCCCTTGCGCAGGTTGCGGGCCGACAGGTTGGGCCGGTAGTTGAGCGCGGCGATGGCCTCCTCGACGCGGGCCCGGGTGTCGGCGCGCACGTGCTGGTAGCCGTTGACGACGTTGGAGACGGTCTTCACCGACACTCCGGCGCGCTCCGCGACGTCCTTGAGCCTGTGCCGCACTGCACTTCCTTCCGGTGAACGCTGGCCGCACTGTACCGCGCCACGACGACGCGACTGCCTCTTTACACGAGCGCTTACAACGTTGTAGAAACCACTGACAGCGGAGTGACCGCGGTCACCCGCACCAGCAGCGAGGGAGAGGTTGGCATCGTGCCGAACGCGCAGCTCACGATCGATCCGGCGTTCCGGGTCGCGCCGGCGGACCGCCGGATCTTCGGTTCCTTCGTCGAGCACATGGGGCGCTGCGTCTACGGCGGGGTGTACGAACCGAGCCACCCCACAGCCGATCGGCGAGGGCTGCGGCGCGACGTGCTGGACCTGACCCGTGAGCTGGGCGTCTCGGTGGTCCGCTACCCGGGCGGCAACTTCGTCTCCAGCTACCGCTGGGAGGACGGCATCGGCCCGGTCGGCGACCGCCCGCGCCGGCTCGACCTGGCCTGGAAGACCATCGAGACCAACGAGTTCGGGCTGGACGAGTTCATGACCTGGGCGGCGGAGGCCGGGGTCGAGCCGATGATGGCTGTCAACCTCGGCACCCGCGGCGTCACCGAGGCGCTCGAACTGCTGGAGTACACCAACCACCCGGGCGGCAGCCAGCTGTCCGACCTGCGCCGCAAGCACGGCGCCGAGAAGCCGTACGGGGTGCGGCTGTGGTGCCTCGGCAACGAGATGGACGGGCCGTGGCAGGTCGGGCACAAGACCGCCGACGAGTACGGCCGCCTCGCCGCCGAGACCGCCCGCGCGATGAAGATGATCGACCCCTCGATCAGCCTGGTCGCCTGCGGAAGCTCCAACCGGGGCATGCCCACGTTCGCCTCGTGGGAGGCGACCGTGCTGGAGCACACCTACGAGCACGTCGACTACATCTCCGCCCACACCTACTACGACCCGTCCGACGGCGACCGGGCCAGCCTGCTCGCCTCCGCCGTCGACATGGACGCCTTCATCACCGAGGTCGTCGCCACCGCCGACCACGTCGGCGCCAAGCTGCGGCAGAAGCGCAAGCTGAAGATCTCGTTCGACGAGTGGAACGTCTGGTACCAGTCCCGCCTCCAGTCCGACCTGGACCGGCGCGGCTGGGTCGAGGCGCCCGCGCTGATCGAGGACGACTACACAGCCGTCGACGCGGTGGTGGTGGGCGACCTGCTGATCACCCTGCTCCGGCACGCCGACCGCATCGGCGTGGCCTGCCAGGCGCAGCTCGCGAACGTGATCGCCCCGATCCGTACCCGCAACGGCGGCCCGGCCTGGCGGCAGAGCATCTTCCACCCGTTCGCGCTGACCGCCCGGTACGCCCGCGGCACCGTGCTGCGGACCGAGCCCACCGGCCCGACCTACGAGACCCCGCGGTACGGCGACGTGCCCGCGCTGGACACCGTCGCCGTGCACGACGAGGAGAGCGGCGAGCTGGCCGTCTTCGCGGTCAACCGCAGCTCGCAGGACCTTCCGCTCGACCTGGACCTGCGCGGCCTGCCCGGCCTGCGGGCCGAGGCGCACACCACGGTGGCGGCCGGAACCGACCCGAACGCCACGAACACCGAAGCGGACCCGGAGCGGGTCACGCCCCGGGACCGCACCACACCCACTGTCGACGGCGGCCGGGCCTCCGTGCTGCTGCCGGCCACCTCCTGGAACCTGCTGCGCTTCGTGCCGGCGCTGTGACCGGCAAATACTCCATCCCGTCCCCCAAGGAGTACCCATGATCCAGAACGAGATGAGCCGGCGGCGCCTGCTCGGGCTCGGCGTCGGGCTCGGCGCGGCGGCCACGCTGACACTCAGCGGCTGCGGCGGCGGCAGCAGCTCCGACAGCTCCGGCGCGTCCGGCAACGGCGGCAAGGACTACACCGGCCCGAAAGTCGACCTGAAGCTGTGGAACGGCTTCACCGGCGGCGACGGCGACATCTTCAAGACGCTCGTCCAGCAGTTCAACAGCGAGCACAAGAACATCGCGGTCAGCGTGATCACGTACCAGTGGGAGGACTACTACAGCAAGCTCCCCGGCGCGGTCTCCAGCGGCAACGGCCCGGACATCGCGGTCATGCACATGGACCAGCTCGCCACGTTCGCCGCCCGCGGCGTGATCACCGAACTGGACGACGTGGCGAAGGCGCTGGAGCTGAGCGAGGGCGACTTCGCCCCGACTGTGTGGAAGGGCGGCCTCTACAACGACAAGCGGTACGGCATCCCGCTGGACATGCACCCGCTGGGCTTCTACTACAACAAGGCGGTCATGCAGAAGGCCGGCCTGGACCCGGAGAAGCCGCCGGCCACCAGGGACGAGTACACAGCCGCGCTCACCGAGCTGAAGAAGTCCGGCGTGCAGGGCTTCTGGGTCAGCCCGTTCCAGTTCACCGGCGGCATGACGTACTACAGCCTGCTGCACCAGTGGGGCGGCACCGTCTTCGACGCCGAGGTGGCGAAGGCGACGTTCAACTCCGACCCGGCTGTCGAGGCGTGCACCTGGCTGGTCGACCTGATCAAGCAGGGCCACTCCCCGGCGAACGTCGGCCAGGACGCCGACTACCTGGCGTTCAAGAGCGGCAAGAACGCGTTCACCTGGAACGGCATCTGGCAGATCAACGACCTGAAGAAGAGTCCGAACGTGCAGTGGGGCGTCGCGCCGCTGCCGCAGATCGGCAGCCAGAAGGCCGCCTGGGCGAACTCGCACAACTTCACAATCGTCAAGCAGCGCTCCGCGAACGCCGACAAGACCGCCGGGGCGAAGGTGTTCATCAACTGGCTGAGCCAGCACTCGCTGGACTGGGCCAAGGGCGGCCAGGTGCCAGCCCGCAAGGCGGTCCGCGAGAGCAGCGAGTTCACCGCGCTCACCGAGGTCAACGCGCTCGCCCCGGAACTGGAGTACGCCGCGTTCCCGCCCGCCGCGCCCGGCCTGGGCGAGGTCATCCTGACCTTCTACAGCGCCTTCAACGAGGCGGCGCTGGGCAAGAAGTCGCCGAAGCAGGCGCTCGACGACGGCGTGGCCAAGGCGAACAAGCAACTGGAGGACAACCGCAAGAAGTACGGGAACTGATCCGCCGTGGCGGACGTGATCGAGGTCGGGGCGGCGCGTGACGGCGCGCCGCCACCGGCGGCACGCACCCGCCGCCGGGGCGCGACGGAACGCGGCAACCGGACGACGCCGTACCTCTTCCTCGCGCCGTACCTGATCCTGTTCGGCGTCTTCGGCCTGGCGCCGATCGTGTTCGGGGTCTGGATCAGCCTGCACCAGTGGGATCTGCAACTGCCCAACCGGCCGTTCGTCGGGCTCGGCAACTACCGGGACCTGTTCTCCAGCGACTCGGCGATCTACGGGGACTGGTGGTCGAGCGTCCGGGCCACCGGGGTCTTCACGCTGTTCTCCGTACCGCTGCTCGTGGTCGTCCCGCTCGGGCTGGCGCTGCTGCTCAACCGCTCGTTCCCCGGCCGGACGTTCTTCCGGGCCGCGTTCTTCGCGCCGTACGTGCTGGGCGTGGCGGTGATCGGCCTGCTCTGGCGGTTCCTGCTCGACGCCAACCTGGGCCTGGTCAACCGGCTGCTCGGCGTGCTCGGGCTCCCCTCGGACACGCCGTGGGTGACCGACGTGCCGTGGGCCTGGGTGTCACTCGTCGGCGTGACCGTGTGGTGGACGTGCGGCTTCAACGCGGTGATCTACCTGGCCGGCCTCCAGGACATCCCGGCCGAGCTGTACGAGGCGGCCAAGGTGGACGGCGCGGGCGCGTGGGACCGGTTCCGCCACGTCACGATCCCCGGCCTGCGGCCGGTGATGCTGTTCGTCTTCACCACCACGATCCTCGCCTCGGCGAACGTGTTCGGGCAGGCGTTCCTGATCACCCAGGGCGCGCCCGGCGAACAGACCCGGACCGTGGTCTGGCGGATCGTCGACGAGGGGCTGCGGGACTACGACGCCGGGCGGGCCGCCGCGATGAGCGTGTTCTTCGCGCTGATGCTCGCAGTGGTGAGCGTCGTCAACTTCCGGCTGTTCCGCTACCGGGAAGACTGAGGGGACGACATGAGGAACATGCGCGCGGTGGCGCGGTACGGCGTACTGCTGCTGATCACCGCGATCTTCGTGACCCCGCTGGTCTGGATGCTGCTGACGTCGGTGAAGACGTACGACGACGCGCAGCGGGTGCCGCCCGGCTGGCTGCCGAACCCGTTCTCCACCTACGGCTATCAGCAGATCGTCGACAACGCGGCGAACCCGGTGCTGCGCTGGTTCGTCAACAGCATGCTGGCGGCCACCCTGCACACGCTGCTGGTGCTGGTGACCGCGTCGATGGCCGCGTACGCGCTGGCCCGGATGCGGTTCCGCGGCCGCAAGGTGCTGTTCGCGCTGATCGTGGGCACGCTGTTCCTGCCGCCCACCTCGCTGATCATCCCGAACTTCATCATCGCCGAGCGGCTGAACTGGATCGACACGCTCACAGTGGTGATCGTGCCGGGCGCGGCGAGCGCGTTCGGGGTGTTCTTCCTGCGCCAGTTCTTCCTGTCCATCCCGGCCGAGCTGGAGGAGGCGGCGGTGCTGGACGGCGCGAACCACTGGCAGGTCTTCCGCCGGGTGCTGCTGCCGCTGTCGAAGCCGGCCCTGGCGACGCTGGCGGTGCTGTCGTTCCTGACCAACTGGAACGACTTCCTCTGGCCGGTGTACGTGCTGTTCAGCCCGGAACGGCTGACGCTGCCGGCGGGCCTGGGCCTGCTCCAGGGCGCGTACGTGACCGACTATCCGGTCATCATGGCGGGCGCGGTGCTGGCGAGCGTACCGGTGCTGATCCTGTTCGTGTTCGCCCAGCGGCACGTCATCCAGGGCGTCTCCCGCAGCGGCCTGAAGGGGTGAGGTAAGGAAGGGCCCCTTCTTAACGCCTCCGGTAGCAGAAGGGCCCCTTCTTAACGCCAGGGCGTTAAGAAGGGGCCCTTCCTTCGGGGGGCCCGCCTCAGGGGGTGGGGG
>NZ_LEKG01000277.1:0-6056 GCF_001029515.1 Micromonospora sp. RV43
ATCAGGACCAGGTCGAGTTCATCCAGGTCCACCGGCGTCTTCCCGTCGATGCCGCCATCAGCCGTCCACATCAGGATCTCCCCGCTGGCCGCGCAGCGAGCTGGTCAGCCAGATCGCCTCGGCCTCGTGCAGGTCGGCCACGGTGGGCAGGTGCTCGTCTGCGGTCAGGCCCAGCTCTCCGGCGCGTTCCAGCAGGTGGTTCGCGGTCACGCCGGGCAGGATTCCGGTCGGTGCCGCCGGCACCGTGAGGAGACGGCCGCCACTCAGCCACACCACGTTCGCGGTGGGCCCCTCCAGCACGTAGCCGTCGGTCGAGACCCAGAGCGCGTCGTCCACGCCCGTCCGCTGCGCCCACCGCCGGGCGGCGGTGCTGAGCGCGTACGAGGTGGACTTCACGCCGCTCGGCAGCCACCCCAGTTCCGGGCGGGACCGGGCGGCCACCCCGAGCGGCAGCGTGGCCACAGTCACCCCGTCCCGCCGGGCCAGTCGGGCGGACGCAGGCACCTCGCCGAGCGTCACGTACACCGTGGGCGGCCCACCGCCCTCCGGTCCCCGCGTGCAGACCAGCCGCAACGCGCCCTCGGTCCGGGCGGGCCAGCCGGCGCACACCGCGTCCAGCAGCTCGACGAGCGCGGCATCAGGGGGCAGCGGCAGGTCGATCGCCGCCGCGCCGGCCCGCAGCCGGGCCAGATGGGCGTCGCGCAGCCAGGGGCGGCCGTCGCGCAGGTGCAGCGTCTCGAACAGGCCGTCGCCGTGCAGGACGCCCCGGTCGTCGCCGCGCAGCACCGGCTCGCCCGCCGGTACGAGCCCCCGGCCGAGCACCGCCACCCGTGTCGTACCCACTGGCGCAGCGTAGTGGCGTACCCCCGGCGGCGGACCGGCCGGCGCGGCGGCCGAACTATGATCGAAGGGTGTCCGAATCCTCCCTCGCGGAAATGCTCCGCTCGCGCGGGCTGCGGCTGACGGCGCAGCGGCAGCTGGTGCTCCAGGCCGTCCTGGATCTGGGGCACGCCACCCCGGAGCAGGTGCACACAGCGGTCCGCGAGGTCGCGGCCGGAGTCAACATCACCACCATCTACCGCACGCTGGAGCTGCTGGAACGGCTCGGCCTGGTGACGCACACGCACCTGTCGCACGGTTCGCCGACCTACCACGCGGCGGGTGAGCACCAGCACGTGCACCTGGTGTGCCGGGAGTGCGGGGCGATCGACGAGATCTCCCCGGAGATGCTCCGCCCGCTCGCCGACCAGCTGGACGAGCAGCGCGGGTTCAAGGTCGACATCGGGCATGTCGCGCTCTTCGGGGTCTGCGGCCGCTGCGCACAGAACGGGGAACGCACATGATCGACATCGCGGGCGCGGTGACCACCGACGCCATCGACGACCAGACCCGGGACCAGCCGGAACCGGCCCACCGGGCGGCGGGCGTCGGCCCGGTGGCCGCCCACTACGGCGACCCGATGCGCGAGCAGCGGCTCCTGGCCACCGGCGTGGGCCTGGTCGACCGCTCGCACCGGGGCGTGGTCGCGGTGCCCGGCGAGGAGCGGATCGGCTGGCTGCACACGCTCACCAGCCAGCACCTGGCCGCGCTGGCGCCGTGGCAGGGCACCGAGCTGCTGGTGCTCTCCCCGCACGGGCACGTCGAGCAGCACGCGATGGTCGCCGACGACGGCGAGACCACCTGGCTCGACACCGAGCCGGGGATGACCGAGGGCCTCCTGTCATACCTGGAGAAGATGCGGTTCTTCAGCAAGGTCGACCCGCGCGACGCCACCGCCGACCACGCGCTGCTGTCGCTCGTCGGGCCGGAGGCGCCCGGCGCGCTCGACACGCTCGGCGTCACCGGGCTGGCCGCTCCCGACGTGGCAGCGGTGCCAGGTCCGAAGTTCCGTTCCGGCGAGCTGCCCGCGCGGCCGTCAGCGGTGTACGACGTCAAGCCGCTGCCGGTCGGCGGCTGGGCCCGGCGGGTGGCGCTCGGCGTCGACCTGCTCGTGCCGCGGGCGACCATGGACGAGGTGGTGGCGGAGCTGCGCGGCGCCGGGGTGCCGGTGGCCGGGCTGTGGGCGTACGAGGCGATCCGGGTGGCCGCCAAGCAGGCCCGGGCCGGCGTGGACACCGACCACCGGACGATCCCAGCCGAGGTGGACCTGATCGCCCCGGCCGTGCACCTGGACAAGGGCTGCTACCGGGGGCAGGAGACGGTCGCCCGGGTGCACAACCTGGGCAAGCCGCCCCGTCGGCTCGTCCTGCTGCACCTGGACGGCGTGGCGAGCGACCAGCCGCCCGTCGCCGGTACGCCGGTGACGCTCGACGGCCGGACGGTCGGCTTCGTGGGCACCGCCGTGCAGCACTACGAGTTGGGTCAGGTGGCGCTCGCCGTGCTGAAGCGCAACACGCCCGACGACGCCCGACTGCTCGTGGGCGAGAGCGCCGCCGCCATCGACGTGTAAGGAAGGGCCCCCTATTAACGCCTCCGGTAGAGGAAAGGTCCCTTCTTAACGCCGCCTGCACCGGAAATCCTCCGGTCGACCCGGCGCCGGGCACCGGTCTAGGATCCGGGGCATGACGACAGGGACGTTGATCACGGTTGCCCCCACCGGCGCGGAGTCGGCGAAGGCGGAGGTGCCGGCGCTGCCGGTGACGCTCGACGAGCTGCTGCTGACCGCCAAGGAGTGCGAGGCGCTCGGCGCTGCCGTGATCCACGTCCACATCCGTGACGACGACGCGCGGCCCACGCTCGACCAGGGGCGGCTGCGCGACACGGTGGCGGCGCTGCGGGAGAGCACCGACCTGATCGTGCAGCTCTCCTCCGGCGGCGCGGTGACCGACCCGGAGTCGGCCCGGCTCGCGGTGCTCGACGCCGCACCCGACATGGCCTCCTGCACCATGGGCACCGTCAACTTCGGCGACGACGTGTTCCTCAACCGGTGGGAGTTCATCGTCGACCTGCACACCCGGATGCAGGAGCGGGGCGTCGTCCCCGAGTACGAGATCTTCGACCTGGGCCACCTCACCGCCCTGCAGCGGCTGCTCGGCAAGTACGGCCTGCCGCACGGCGGGCACGTGCACGTCGACTTCGTGATGGGAGTGCCGGGTGGCATGCCCGGCACCACGGCGACCCTTGTCGCGGCCCAGCAGATGCTGCGCGACCTGCCCGAGGGCACCACGTTCGCGGCCACCGGCATCGGGCGCAGCACCATCCCGGTGATGCTGGCCTCGCTGTCGGCCGGTGGCCACCTGCGGGTCGGCATGGAGGACACGGTCACGTACGCCAAGGGGCGTCCGGTGGAGTCCAACATGCAGCTCGTCGCGCGGGCGGTCGGCTTCGCCCAGCTCGCCCAGCGGCCCCCGCTGACCACCGCCGAGGCCCGTACGCTGCTCGGCGTCCCGGCTACCGTCCGGTAAGCGGCGCACCCCGCTCCGACCCCGTACCGCCCCGGTCGACGTCGCAGGTCACCCCGCCGCCGACCGGGTCCGTCCCCTCGGTACGGTCCATACCGTGGGAAGAACGTACGAGGGCGGCGTGCCGCTCGCCGAGGTGGTCCGGTCCGGCTTCGTGGAGGGCGTCCACCGGGGTTCCGTGGTGGTGCTCGACGCCGCCGGTGAGCCGGTCGCCGGGGCCGGTGACGTCACCTCGCCGATCTTCCCCCGCTCGTCGAGCAAGCCGATGCAGGCGATCGGCATGCTCCGGGCCGGCCTGCCGCTCACCGACCCGGCCGACATCGCGCTCGTCGCGGCCAGCCACGCGGGCGAGGAGTTCCACGTCGAGCGGGTGACAGCGCTGCTGCGCGACGCCGGCCTGACCGAGGACGCGTTGCACTGCCCGCCGGACCTGCCGTTCGGCGAGGCCGCCCGGGAGGCGGTGCTGCGGGCCGGCGGCGGCCCGGCCCGGGTGCTGATGAACTGTTCCGGCAAGCACGCCGGCATGGTGCGCACCTGCCTGGCGGCGGGCTGGCCGCTGGACGGCTACTGGCGGCCCGAGCACCCGCTCCAGCAGTGCCTGACCGCCACGATCGAGGAGTTCACCGGCGAGCGGGCGGCGGCGGTCGGGGTGGACGGCTGCGGCGCACCGGTGCTGGCCGTCTCGCTGACCG
Organism: Micromonospora sp. RV43; assembly: GCF_001029515.1. Lineage (NCBI taxonomy): Bacteria > Bacillati > Actinomycetota > Actinomycetes > Micromonosporales > Micromonosporaceae > Micromonospora > Micromonospora sp. RV43. The sequence continues at coordinate 4,094 of NZ_LEKG01000277.1, forward strand.
GGCTGGCGCGGGCGTTCCTGCGGCTGGTCGAGGCCGAGCCGGGCACCGTCGAGCGGACGGTGGCGGACGCGATGCGGGCGTACCCGGAGCTTGTCGGCGGCACCCAGGCGGAGGACACCCGGCTGATGCGCGGCGTACCCGGCCTGCTCGCCAAGATCGGCGCGGAGGGTGTGATCGCGGCGGCGATCCCGGAGGTCGGCGCCGTGGCTCTGAAGATCGACGACGGCGCCGCGAGGGCCCGCACACCCGTCCTGGTGTCGGCCCTGGCCCGCCTGGACGTGCGCGCCCCCATCCTCACCGAGTACGCCGAACCGCCCCTGCTCGGCGGCGGCCTCCCGGTGGGAGCCATCCGCCCCACCTGGTAACCCTTCCCCGCCCTCTACCCCCGGCGATCTTGCACTTACTGCCCCGGCGAAGTGCGCATTCCAGGCGTGCCGAGGGCCGCAAGTGCAAGATCAACGCGGCGAAGGAGAAGGAACCGGGGCGGTCAGGGGAGGAACGGCAGGAGGGTGGCGTTGGTCTCGGTGGGGCGCTCCAGGGGGAGCAGGTGGGCTGCGTTCGTCACGTCCGGCATGCGCACGCCGTGCGGGGCCTCGTCGGCGATGCGGTCGGCCAGGCGGCGGATGTCGGCCAGGTCGTCCGCGCCGGTGCCGACCAGTACCGGTACGCGCAGCTCGCCCAGCCGGTCGATCGCCGGCGGGTCCAGCTCGCCCACCTCGATCGCGCTCAGCGCCTGCTCGGCGGCGAGTGCCCGGCGGTCCATCTCCTCGGCGAACCGGATCAGCTCCGGGTCGACGTCCTCGGGGCGGCGGGTCGGGCCGACCACCCAGAAACGCACCTCGCCGGCGGCGGTGGCGGCGAAGTCCTCCGGGTCCACGTCGCCGACCAGCTCCTCCCAGAGCTGCTCGGTCTCCTCGGACCACTCGTTGCCGGAGACCGGAGCGCCGAAGAGCGCCAGCGCCGAGACCCGCTCCGGGTGGGCGAGCGCGGTGTCCACCGCGACCCGGCCGCCGAACGAGCAGCCGACGAGCGCGGCGCGCTCGACGCCCAGTGCGTCGAGTAGCCCGACCACGTCGTCGTGGTGGGCGAACGGCGTGGTCGGCAGCTCCGACTCGCCGTAGCCGCGCAGGTCCAGCGCGATCACCCGGTGGCGCTGCGCGAGCGCCGGGACCTGCCCGCGCCACATCCGCCGGTCGGCGATGCCGGCGTGCAGCAGCACCACGGCGGTTCCGGTGCCGCTCTCGTCGTACGCGAGCTGGGCGCCGTTGATATCGATCTTGGTTACGGGGGAGAACGGTACGGACCGGACATGGCCTCCGCAACCCACCTTCGGTGACCCTGCTAACTCTGGCTAGCGTTTTGCTTGCAGGAGTTAGCGGCCCGAGCTAGCGTTGAGTCATGGCCACCAGCAAGGACCTTCCCGATGTCGGCGGGTTCATTCGCGACCTGCGGCGCAACGCGAAGATCTCACTGCGCCAGCTCGCCGAGCAGGCGGGCGTCAGCAATCCCTACCTGAGCCAGATCGAGCGTGGGCTGCGCAAGCCGAGCGCCGAGGTGCTCCAGCAGCTCGCCAGCGCACTTCGTGTCTCCACCCCGGCGATGTACCTGCGTGCCGGGCTGCTGGACGACAAGGAGGGCCAGGGCGTGCTCGCGGCGATCGCCGTCGACCCCGAGCTGACCATGGCCCAGAAGCAGTCGCTCACCCAGATCTACGAGACGTTCCGGCGCGAGAACGCCCGCCTGGCCGAGGCGACCGAGGCGGCCACGACCGCGGAGGCGGCCGAGAGAGCCGCCACGACGGAAACGGCCGCGACCGAGCCGGCCTCCGCGCCGGAGGCCCCGGCGACGGTGGCCGCGGCCGCGACCGGTCCGGTCACGCCGGAGGGCACGCCGACCGAGGCGGTCCTCGAATCGGTAGCCGTCACCGAAGCGGGTGCCGCGCCCGCCCCGACCACCGCGCCCG
>NZ_LEKG01000278.1:0-6050 GCF_001029515.1 Micromonospora sp. RV43
CGTCCAGGTCGGGCAGTCCACCACCGGGCGGCGGGTACGGCCCGCCGCCCGGTGGTGGACTGCCCGACCTGGACGACGACGGCGACGAGGCCCCGAAGCGGGGCCGGCGCCGGGCGCTGGCCACCCTCGGCGGTGCCGTGGTGGTCGCCGGTGGCGCCGCCCTGGCCATGTCCCCGCAGGTGCGCGGCCTGTTCAGTGACGCGCCGGCCGGTGACGCCACCGGTACGGTGACCACCGACGGCAACGCGGCCCGGCCCAGCGGCCAGCAGCCGAGCACGGTACGGACCTACACCGAGCAGAACGAGAGCTACATGGGCTCCCGGGCCGGCGAGGCGCTCAAGCGCAACGCGCCGTCCGGTGGCCGGCTCTACGGCAGCCCGGCCGCCGCCGCCGAGGCGACCAAGGTGACTGTGAAGACGGTCCTCGCCAAGGACCCGATCCGGCACCTCGCCACCCGCACCACGTTCGCCGCCACCCCGAAGGTGATGGCCGACATCAAGCGGCTCGGCATCGACGACTGGCTGCGCCAGCAGCTCGAACCGGAGAAGATCGCCCCGACGAAGGCCGAGCTGAAGCTGGCCGAGCTGCAGTCGCTCAAGCTCAGCCCGACGCAGCTGCGCGACCAGCGCGAGCAGCTCAACGAGAAGGGCGTCGACCCGGCCCGCGAGACGGTGGACGCCACCATCGCCCGGCAGATCTGGTCGGACCGGCAGCTGTTCGAGGTGATGGTCGACTTCTGGAACGACTTCCTGCACGTCGCCGCCGACTTCGACGGCGGGGAGAACTACCGCAACGCGTTCGACCGGGACGTCATCCGCAAGCACGCGCTGGGCAGCTACCCGGAGATGCTCGTCGCCGCGAACAAGCACCCGGCGCTGCTGCTCTACCTGAACCAGGTCGACTCGCGCAAGGACGCGGTCAACGAGAACCTGGCCCGGGAGAACCTGGAGCTGTACTCGGTCGGCGTCGACGGCGGCTACACCGAGAAGGACGTCCGTCAGGCTGCGCTGCTCCAGACCGGACGGGGTGTCGCCGACGGCAAGTACAAGTTCTTCGCCGAGCGGCACTACCTCGGCAAGGTGAAGATCCTCGGGTTCAGCCACGCCAACAACTCCGACGACCCGGTGGCCGCCGACAAGGTCATCGACTCGTACATCCGCTACATCGCGATGCACCCGTCGACCGCCCGGTACGTGGCACAGAACCTCGCCACCCGGTTCGTCTCCGACACCCCGCCGAAGTCCGTGGTGGACCGGCTCGCGAAGGCGTACACCACGAACAAGGGACAGATCCGGCCGGTGCTGGCGACGCTGTTCAGCTCCTCGGAGTTCTGGGCGGCGATCGGCCAGAAGGTACGCCGCCCGATGGAGTACCTGGTCGCCACGTACCGGGTGCTCGGCGTCTCGCCGGACGCGGCCCCCGGCTTCACCGGCGACAACCGGCGCACCCCGTTCGCGCAGGGCCTGCGGCAGATCCAGGACAAGATGCGCGAACTCGGCCAGTACCCGATGGGCAAGCCCACCCCGGACGGCTACGCCGACGTCTACCTGGCCTGGACCTCGGCCGGGACGATGATCGACGGCTGGAACGAGGCCGGTGACCTGATCGGCGGCTGGCGCAAGCAGTTCACTTTCGTCAAGCCGGAGAAGCTGGTCGCGAAGCCGCCGGCCACCGCCGGGGCGTACGTGGACGCGCTGGCCCAGCGGCTGGTGCAGCAGAAGCTCAGCGCCAAGGAGAAGAAGCTCGTGCTCGCCGTGGCCGGTGTGGCCGAGAGCGCCAAGGTCGACGCCACCTTCAACGGGGCCATCGCCGCTGTCGCGCGGACGATCCTCGCGTCCCCCCAGCACCACCTCCGGTGAGGCATTCGATGGAGATGACCGTGAACCCGTACCCCCTGCACCCCGAGTGCCCCGACCTGCGGCGGCTGGCCGACAACCCGGCCGAGGCGCTGCTGCGCGCGGAGGCGGACATCGTCGCGGCCGAGAACGCGGCCGAGGCCGACCGGTACCGCCGGCTGGAGGAGATCGAGGAGGCGCAGCAGGACGGCCGGGGCGTCACCCGGCGTACCTTTGTCGCCGGTGCCGCCGCGACCGCTACCGCGCTCGCGACGGCGCAGTTCGTCACCACCTCGGCGTCGTTCGCCGCGACCAAGACCGGCACGCTGATCCACGTCTTCCTCTACGGCGGGCTGGACGGGCTGAGCCTTGTCGCACCGGCCGACGACCCGGTGCTCGCCAAGGCACGCCCCGACCTGCTGCTCGGTGACGACTCGCTGGCGCTGGCCCGCGGGTTCAAGCTCACCAGCGCGTTCGCGCCGCTGGACAAGTGGCTCAAGGCCGGGCAGCTCGGCTTCGTGCCGGCCGTGTCCGACCCGCGCCTGTCGCGCAGCCACTTCCAGGCCGCCGACGCGTGCAACCTGGGCGGCCTGCCGGGCGAGACCGGCGGCCGGGGCTGGCTGGACAGCCTGGTCGACTCGCTCGGCAAGGGCACCGCGTTCCGCAGCGTCGGCATCGGCAGCACGCTGCCCCGCTCGCTCGTCGGCGTGAACGGCGCGATCTCCCTCAACAGCGTCGGCGACCTGCGGCTCAACGGCGACGACAAGTTCCGGGCGGCCACCGAGAAGGCGATCCGCGGCCTGTTCACCGGCATCAACCACCCGGTCGAGGAGGCGGTGCAGGAGGGGATGGGCGCGCTGGCCACCGCGCAGAAGCTCGCCGCCAAGCCGTACGCCGCCGCCGAGGGCGTCGAGTACCAGGGCGTCGGGAACGCGTTCAAGCAGCTCGCCCAGCTCATCAAGGGCGGCGCGAACGTGCGGGTGGCGACGGTCGGCATGGGCGGCTACGACACCCACGAGAACCAGGGCACCCGCGAGGGCGGCCAGCTCTGGCGGCGGCTCAACGAACTCGCAGGCGCGATGGCCGCGTTCTTCACCGATCTGGGCGACCGGGCGGCGGACGTGACCATCATGGTGTCCAGCGAGTTCGGCCGCCGGGTCGGCTCGAACGGCGGCGGCACCGACCACGGGCACGGCGGCGTGGTCACCGTGCTGTCCGGCCGCAAGCTGGCCGGTTCGCTGCTCGGCACCTGGAACGGACTGGACAAGCTGGACAGCGGCGACGTGCCGGAATACAACAACATGTTCAACGTCTACGGATCGGTCGCGCAGGGACGCTTCGGCCTGACCACCGCCCAGGTGGACAAGGTCTTCCCCCGGCAGAAGTTCACCCCGGTCAAGATCTACGCGTGACGTACCAGGACACCCGCGCCGCCGGCCGTCGTACCGGGCATCCCGCCCCGTACGGCGGCCGTCCGGCTGCCCCCGTACCCCCGGGTCGTCCGCGCCGCGGACCCGGCGGCCGGCGGGCGCTCGCCGTGCTCTTCTGGCTGGGCCTGGTCGCCGCGGTCCTGCCGTGGTGGCTGGACACCCCGGCCGGATCGCTCGCCGACACCGCCGACCTGCTCACCGCCGGTGGCCGGATCACCGGGCTGCTCGCCGGCTACCTGCTGCTGGTCCAGGTGCTGATGATGAGCCGGCTCGGCGTGCTGGAACGCGCGCTCGGCGGCGAGCGGATCTCCCGGCTGCACCGGGACCTCGGCGCGACGCTGCTGGTGGCGGTGCTCGCGCACATGTCGCTGCTGGTGGTCGGCTACTCCCGCCAGGAACGCAAGACGGTGCTCGGCGAGGTCGGCGCGCTGCTGACCGACTACGAGGACATGGTCTCCGCGTTCGTCGCCGCGGGCATCCTGGTCGCTGTCGCGTTCACCGCGGTACGCGCGGTGCGGCGCCGCCTGCCGTACGAGCTGTGGCACCTGCTGCACGCCGCCAGCTACCTCACGCTGCTGCTCGGGTACGCGCACCAGTTCAGCAACGGCGCGCAGCTCTACGAACCCGGTCCGGTGCGTACCGGCTGGATCGCCGCGTACCTGCTGGTCGTGGCCGCGCTGGTGTGGGGCCGGATGCTCGCCCCGCTGGTGTTCAACCTGCGGCACCGGCTGCGCGTCGCCGACGTGGTGGCGGAGAGCCCGGACACCGTCTCGGTCTACCTGACCGGGCAACGGCTCAACCAGATCGACCTGCTCGGCGGCCAGTTCTTCCGCTGGCGCTTCCTCAACCCCGGCTGCTGGTGGCAGTCGCACCCGTTCTCCGTCTCCGCCGCCGCCAACGACAGGTGGCTGCGGATCACCGTCAAGGTCGTCGGCGGGTACACCGCCGAGCTGCGCGACCTCACGCCCGGCACCCGGGTCTGGGCGCAGGGCCCCTCCGGTACGTTCACCGCCGCGCACCGCACCCGGGAACGGGCGCTGCTCATCGCCGGGGGCAGCGGCATCGCGCCGCTGCGGGCGATGCTGGAGGAGCTGCCGCCCGGCGCGGCGCTGATCTACCGGGCGCGTACCCCCGCCGACGTGCTGCTGCACCAGGAGCTGGACTGGCTCGCGCATGCCCGGCAGACCTCCGTCTGGTACGTCGTCGGCCGCCGCGACGACCCCGGCCCCCGCCAGGTGATGAACCCCGAGGGCCTGCGCCGGCTCGTGCCCGACCTGACCCGCCGCGACGTCTACCTGTGCGGCCCCGGCGGTCTGGTCGACGAGGCGGTCGCCGCGCTGCGTGCGGCAGGCGTGCCCCGCCGCCAGATCCACCTGACCGCGTTCGAGCTGTAGGAGAGGCACCGCCCATGCGTCGCGCGCTGCTCGCGATCACCGGACTGGCCGCCGGTACCACCGCACTGGTGGTGCTCAAGGGCGCGCCGGGCGCCGGGCAGGCCGGAGCGGACGTACCGGCCGCGCTGGCCCCGGTCGCCCCGGGCGGCTCCGCCGCGCCCGAGCCGCCCTCGCCCACCGGCTCCGCGCCCGGCGTCACCCCGTCGCCGCGCGCCTCGTCGAAGCCGACCCCGAAGCCGTCCGCCGACCGCAGCGCGGCCAGCCGCGGTGGCACCCGCACGCGCACCACACCGGCCGCGCCGCGGACCACCACCAGCGCGCCCAAGGCCACCACCCGCACGGTGACCGGGCCGTCGGTCACCTACGAGTACGGCTCGCTCCAGGTCCGGATCACGCTCAGCGGAAGCCGGATCGTCGACGCCACGGCGATCGGACTGCCGCTGGGCGGGCAGTCCGGGCAGCGCAGCGACGACGTGCAGGCCCGCTACAGCGGCACCTCCGGCGAGGTCGTGGCCCGGCAGAGCGCCAACCTGAGCACCGTGTCCGGAGCCACCTACACCAGCACCGCGTACAAGCAGTCGCTGCAGGCCGCGCTGGACAAGGCGTGACCGTGCCGGCTCATGCCGGTGCCGTCGGTCCCGGTCCGTCCGCCCGGCGCGGCCTTCGCCGGGTCGAACACATCATGGGTACGGCGATCAGCCTCGACCTGGCCGACGACCTGCCCCCGGAGACCCTGCACGAACTGGCCGAGGACACGTTCGGCTGGCTGCGCGAGGTGGACGCGCGGTTCAGCACGTACCGCGACGACAGCGAGGTGTGCCGGATCGACCGGGGCGAGCTGCGGGCCGCCGACGCCTCCGCCGACCTGCGGGCCGTGCTGGCCGCCTGCGCCGACCTGTGGACCGCCACCGACGGGTTCTTCGACGCGTACGCGACCGGTCGCCTCGACCCGTCCGGCTACGTCAAGGGCTGGGCGGCGCAGGTCGCCTCGGACCGGCTGGTGGCCGCGGGCGCGCCGAACCACTGCGTGAACGCGGGCGGCGACGTGCGCGTACGCGGCCACGACGCGGCCGGTGAGCCGTGGCGGATCGGGGTGCGGCATCCGTGGGACGCGGCGGCGACCTGTCTGGTGCTGACCGGCACCGACATGGCGGTCGCCACCTCGGGCGTGTACGAGCGCGGCCACCACGTGCTGGACCCGCGCCGGGGCGTACCGGCGACGGGTTTGCGCTCGGTGACTGTGGTGGGTCCGGACCTGGGCGTGGCCGACGCGTATGCGACAGCGGCGGTGGCGATGGGCGCATCGGGCCTGGCCTGGCTGGACCGCCTACCGTCCCCCTGGCAGCACGCCGTGGTCACGGACGAGGCACACCAACACCACTCCCGAACCC
>NZ_LEKG01000027.1:0-50810 GCF_001029515.1 Micromonospora sp. RV43
CGCGGGCGGCGGCCAGGCCCTCGTTGGTGTTGGCCACGATGATCGTGCGGATGAACTCGGCCAGGGCGGCGAAGACGTGGAAGACGAACATGCCCCCGGCGGTGGTGGTGTCCAGCTTCTCGTGCAGTGACTGGAACCCGACCCTGTGGCGCTTGAGCCGGCCCACGATCGTGATGAGGTCCTCCAGCGAGCGGCCGAGCCGATCCAGCGACACGACGGTGAGCGCGTCGCCGGGACGCAGGTACTCGAACGCGTCGTGCAGGCCCGGCCGGTCGGCGTTCTTCCCGGATGCCTTGTCGAAGAAGCACTTCGCGCACCCGGCCGCGCTCAGCGCGGCCTGCTGCCGGGCGAGGTTCTGCTCCCGGGTAGAGACCCGGCCATAGCCGACGAGCACACCCGCCAGTGGAGTGGGCGCCAGCAGATCGCCGCCTTCGGGCGGGAGGGCGGCGGTCACCGGTGGCCAGCCTGGAGACGCTCGACCAGCCAGAAACCCCGGCAGTCGCCGCCGTCGGGCAGGTAGACGAGCAGGCCGTGTTCGTCGTCCCACTCCAGATCCCCGGGCCGCCCTTCGCCGGTGTCCCGCTCGCGCAGCACGTCGACCTGTTCCTCGGTGAGGGTGACGGTCCCGTCGCCGTTGTCCGTGCCGGCGGTGGCACCATCGAAGTGCTCCGGGTCGGTGAGCCACGCGGCCTGCTCGGGCCCGACGGTGGCCACGTACTCGGTGCCGTAGGTCATGGCGTTCAGGGTGACCGAGAAACCCCCGTCGCCTTGTTGGACACGCCGAGGTTTCCGGACAGGTTTTCCGAACGCCCTTGATCGGCCGAGGCGCCCGTTTTCGATCTTGTTCGGGAAACGACCGATTCCCAGACAGTTTCCCGCTCCAGACCTGGGTACACTTGACATTCGTCGCGACGTGCCCCGTCACCGGCAGCAGGGCCCGATCGATGCGCATTGCCGGGGGTCGTGTTGTTGACGGTGCGATGCCGCCTCTGCCGCGCCGCACCGCGACGACGCGCAGCGCGGCCGGCATCCGGGGGGTGGGTGCCGGCCACACGCTGTTTCGGTCTCCCCGGCTATCGCGCTGCACCCCGGGCTCGACCGATCGGCGATGTCGACGTGACGTTCTAGCGTGTCGAGTCGATGAGGTCGAGTTGTTGCAGGGCGGTCCGGCCGACCCACGCGTCGCGGACGGGAAACGCCCCGGAGCTCACGACGGCGTCTCGCAGAGGTTTGGCCCAGCTATGTTCGAGGAGAAGCACGACCGCTCCGGTCCCTGCTGGCATGGAGTCGCGTAGCTGTGGGATGTCGTCGCCTTTGAAGAGGTAGCCTCGCCCCCCTGAGGTGCTCTCTCCCATCACTGCTGATGAGCCGGATTCACGGAGCAGCCTGCCCAGCAGGTCACCGGAGTGCGTTGAGTTAAGGGGAAGCAGGTCAGGGCTCGGCTGCTGTTCGATCGTGCGGTTGCGGTGCTTAAGGATGGTGAGCACGTCGAGCACCCGTATCTGATCATTGGCGAGCAGGTCCTTCAGTTCCTTGCGCACCTCGGGGGGAATCTGGTCACTCTTGAATCCGATCATCAGCATCTGCACGGGCCCGATCACTGGTTCCCCCGATCCCCTGGATGCCCTCTCGCCACGATCGCGCGGCGGATCCCGTCCCGCTGCGACGGATGGTAGTCACGCGCGGGATAGGCGGGCGGCAGATGCGTCTTCCCTCCCGCTGGCCTGTCAAACGAAGCTGCTGGCTGGGGGAGCTGACCGGTCACCGGCGTACTTTGCCCCTGCCGGGTGCTGGCTTCAGTTGCGCTTGTGGATGATGTGTTTGAGGCGGCGGGGACGCTGGGGGATGCCTACGGCGAAGCCGGCGTGGGACTGGAAGACCTACGAGAGATCACCGTGCGACCAGCACACCGCGACCCCTCGTCGACCCCCGCGGCCCGTGACGCCGGCACCCTGCGACATCGGCGACTAGGAAGCCCGTGCTCGCGGATCACGACCACCGCCTGGTGCGGCCCTTGCGGGAGAGAGGCAGGTCGTCAACGCTGGCGGCACGTGCAGTCGCTGCGCCGGCGGCGTGCAAAGCCATCACCGGCACCTCCTTGTAGCTGACGATCAACGTGGCTCAGGTAGACGCCGCGGGCAGTGCGGTGGCGTCGGCGTCGGGCACGTGGAGCACGAGTAGAGCGATGTCGTCGTCGCTGCTGGCGGCGTACCGGTCGAGCAGGTGCTCGCACACTTGCTCTGCCGTCAGGTTCTGCGTACCGGTGAGGGCGGTGGTGAGGTCGGCCAACCCGGCGTCGAGCAGCTCCCCGCGGCGGTCGATGAGTCCATCGGTGTAGAGGACCACCGTCGAGCCGGGCGCCAGCGTGATGGCGTGATCGGTTCGCGTGGCGTCGGGGCTGACGCCGAGCATCACCTCTGGCCGGGTGCGCAGGAGCTTGGCGGTGCCGTCGGGGACGATCAACACCGGTGGTGGATGCCCGGCGTTGGACCATCGCAACGTCTGAGGCCCGCCCGTGTGATCGAGGCGGGCCAGCACTGCGGTCGCGAACGCGGTGACCGCCAGGGTACGCATAGCGGTGTCCAGTTCACCCAGCACAGCGCTGGGTGGTTTGCGCAGTGTGACGGCGACACCGCGGAGCAGGTTGCGAACCGCTCCAGATCCTCCACCGACGGCGGACCCTCGAAACACCCGTACGCCGCGACCTGCCGCGCCGACAGGAACGACCTCTCGTTCCCATCTCCGACCTGCTCGCCCACACCAAACATGGACGATCAAACTACGCGACATCCACCACGTCCAATACCCCCTCCGCCGGACCTGACCTCAACCCAAGTTCTTAACGCCAGTTTTCGCAAGATCGTTAGTCGCGGGCCTTCCTCCGCCGAGAACACATCCTGAGTCGCCACAAACCCACCACCCGAGCATCGACCGTCACCGAACGGGACGGGACGCTACGGCTGGGTGGAGAGCTTGATCAACCCTCAGTTCTTAGCGTTGTTTTTGGTCTGGAAACTACGGGCGGGCCTGTTGGCTGCCGGGTGGCATGCCGCCGCTCGCACCCAACGCCATACCCTCGTCATGATCGGGACCCCGGGCGTGAACGACGACGGCGCCCGGCAGGTCGCCACCGCTGCGCCGGTGGCCGGGAACCCGATGCCGGCGGGATCGGCAGCGGGGGAGTGATGCCGCCGGCATCGGGTCGTTCAGGCGGTATGCAGTGACGAGGTGAGGACGTCGGCAGTTTCGTGGAGGAGCGCCGCGAGCTGATCGGCGGTGTCGGGCACGGCCTCGCCGGGGAGGGGGTCGAAGGCGAGTGCGGCTTCGGCTACGAGGGCGGCATGGTCGTGCAGTCCGAAGTCGAGGCTGCCGTGGTGTTGGGCGCGGTGGGCCAGGGTGGCGGCAAGGCTGCGGGCGATGAGCAGGGTCCACGCCGGTACCGCGACGAGCTGGTTGGGGTCGTACGGAGCGACGGTGTCGGTCGCGTGGTGCCGCTTCGGGGGCAGGCTGACGGCCAGAAGTCGTGCGTGGCCGGGGCATTCGATGGCGTGGTCGGGTCCGGCGCGGTAGGCGGCGCGGGAGGCGGCGTTGAGGGTGTCCCATCGCTGGTCGCCGGCGCTGTGGGAGCAGTCCAGGCAGGTGTAGGTGTAGCGGCCTGGGACGGTTGGCGCGTGTGTCGCTGTGCTGGTGGGCATCTCCGTTTCTCTCCCCGTGTCTGTTGTTGCGGTTTGTGCAGGGTTGGAGAGCGGGTGTGGTGGGCCTAGGGTGTGAGCCCGAGGCCCACCACGTGTGCCGAGTTGCGTGGGTTGACGGGACCCCCTTGATGCGCTGTGACCGTGCCGGCTTCGTCGTACCCCCTCCCGCCGGCCGCCTTAGCTCGTGTGGAACGGGCTGAGGCGGGTTTGCGCATCCCCCGATCCGCCCTCCCTTGTCGCGACTGGCACTCCGGTGCCCGACGCACCGATTCGGGTTTCGACACATGTTGATGTCGAGTGCTGCTGTTGTTTCACTATGGTTGTCCGCTACGGTGTCACTGCCACAAGAGTGGTCGGGCGTAGTCAGTCAAGCACGATCATCCGATCTCTGCAACTATTGTGGCACCGAGAGTCAATATCGCCACTGTTGTGGTGTCCTGGGTTGGTCGGGAGGGGTGGTCATGGCGGACCCTGGGAGGGCCAGTGGTTCGACGTCCTTCGCGGCCCGGCTGCGGCGGTTGTTCGAGACCCATCTAAAACCCGGCGCGGACCGCTCCTACACTCCGGATGAGGTGGCCAAGGCGACCGGATTGTCGACCAGCTACCTGAACTACCTGCTCAGTGGCGAGCGGGACAATCCTTCCCGGTCAGCGATCCAGAGTCTGGCGAACTTCTTCCGGGTGGAACCGAACTACTTCTTCGACTCCGTTGCGAAGAGCGAGGTCGGCGATCTGGATGTCGACCCTGATCTGGAGACGATCACGGTGCTTGCGCGGCGGATGCCCGCTGGTCCCTCCAGGGCGGGTCTGCGTGCGATTGTCGAGCAGGTGGCCGCGTTGGAGGCGCAGGGCAAAGCAGGGCGGCGGGGTCGTCCGGACGCCAAGGCGTAGGCGGTTAGCTGAGGACGAGGTAGGCGGGGATCGCGACCATCGCGCCGACGCCGACGCCGGCTGTCACTTGAGCCAGGGTGTGCTCGCGCAGGCGGACCCGCGACCATCCGACGAGCACCACCACGGGCAGTGACGCGAGAAGCGCGGGACCGAATTCGATCACGAGGACGGCGGCGGAGCCGGCGGCGACCGCTGCGTGGATGCTGAGTTTCCACACGAGGTTGGCCGCGGTGACGGCCAGGCCGATGGCGAACATGACGACGACCATGGCGGTGACGGGTCGAGGAGCGTCGAGGGTCACCATCAGGGTCAGGCCGACGAGGACAGAGAGCAGCCCGTAGATCAGCGGTGTTTTTCGCTGTTCGCGTACTCGGATGTGATGGTCGGTGAGACTGCCTCGACGCACTCGCCACCAGATCAGGGTGTTGGGGATGACGGAGCAGAACACGGCGCCGACGAGAGCCCAGCCGAGACCGAGGCTGACCGGTGAGGTGCTGTGGACACCCACGATGACCGGCATGGCCGCCGCCAGTAGAGCAGGGGCGAAGACCTCGGTCACGACGCGCGCCGCCAGGCTCGCGGGTTGCCGTACGGGGTTGTCGATGACGTCGTGCACCCCCGCATTGTGCCTGTCCCGGCTGACGCGTCCGGCGCGGGTCCGGGCGGGCTGCGTGCGGGTAGCTGCCTGTTGATCTGTGGTGCAGCTCTCGCCGGGGGAGTGGCAGCACCGACGTCCGACGGTGACGCGAATCGATCTGACAGGGTTTGATCGGATCTGGCCCTACGCACACCGTGAAACTTCCACGAACTTGGGCTTTGCGGTGGTGACGCGGGGGGACGCGCCTGGTTATGCTGCCTGCTTGCGCTTGCCACTATTGTGGTTCTCCGGCTGGGCCGAGCGACTGAGTGTCCGATCAGGACAGGTTGGGCGGGTGGCACGAAGGGGTCTGTGAGTTGAAGATCCACACGGGGGAGTGGTGGAAATCGATGTGGGGTCGACAACGTCGGATACAGCGTCTGGTCCGAGGGCTCGATGTGACCCTGCCGGCACCGTTGACTGTGCATGGGTTGATGTCGGCGCTGGAGAGGGCGCGCGGACGTCGGATCCAGCTCGCCGCCATGACGATCGACGACCAGACGCCGTGCGGCCTGTGGGTAGCCACTGCCGAGACCGACTACGTGCTCTACGACCGTGGCGCCTCACCGGTGCTTCAGCGTCACACGATCCTGCACGAGCTGATGCACATCGCCCTGCGGCACACCGGGGAGGGGGTGGTGCCCATCGACGGCCGCCTCGTGGATGCTTTCGGTGCGGCGGGGGCTCGGGTGGTCCTGGCGCGGTCGGCGGCGACGTTCGAGCACCAACAGGAGCATGACGCGGAGCTGCTGGCCACCTATCTGGGCGCGCGGTTGAACGGAGGCGAGCAGGTTGGCTCCTTCGACCAGTTGGGGGACGACACAGCGGCGGTGATGTATCGGATCGCGGCGACGCTGACCGACTAGACGGGGGATTCGCATGGTGGTGGCGGCTGGCCATATCGTGGCGGCGCTGATCGCCGCGGTGGCGCTCGTGATGAAGCTCGGGGCGCTGCGCCGTGACCCAACCAACCCGAAGATCCTCGCCAGTGTGGGGATCTGCCTGGGATGCGGGATCGCCGTCACCGCAGGCTGGGCCCCCGTGCATAGCTTCATCGACAGGTCGACGGGTGTGCCGAACCTGGCCAAGCTTGTCGAGCACGGATCCGCGCTGGTGACGGCTACCGCAATCCAGTTCCTGTTTCTGCATTTGGGTGGGCCGCAGCGGGCGCTGCGGTTGATGCGGCGGCGCCTGGCGTTCTTCGCCGTGGTGCTCTCGGTGATGGTGGCGATGTTCTGGCTTGCCGACTTTCCGGCGTCGGAGCCGCTGCACTTCGCAGAGCGCTACGGGAACCTGCCGCAGGTCTCCGTGTACATGCTCGCGTTCCTGGCCTATCTCGGGGTGTCCGTCGTGGACATCCTGCGCATGTCGCATGGTTACGCGAAGTACGCCGGCATGCGTCTGCGAACGATCATGCGACTGCTCAGCGCCGGAGCGTTGTTCGGGGCGGGGTTCGTGGCGCACAAGGCGCTGTTCATCGGGCTGAAGCTGGCTGGTGTATCGCCTCCGTGGCCTGAGCCCATCGTGACGCAGACGCTGATCACGATGTCGGTAGCGCTGATCTGTTCCAGTTTCGTGTTGGCGACGTTCTGGAAGACGGTCGACGGGGTGCGCGCCTGGCCCCGCAAGAGCACGATGTTCCGTGATCTTCACCGGCTGTGGTACCTGCTCTATCAGGCGGTGCCGGACATCGTGTTGCATCCGCCCCGCCGACCGCACCGCGACTCGTGGTGGGTGTGGGGTGCCGGGCAGCAACTGTACCGGCGGTGTGTGGAGATCGGCGATGGTTTGCAGGCCGTGGGCCCGCTGGACGAGGAGGTGGCAGCGGCTGCGCACCGCCGGGCGGTAGAGGCGGGTTGGGACAGCGTCCGAGCCTGCGCCGCCGGCGAGGCCGCAGCGATCCTGGTCGCCGTGGGACGGCTCGAAGCTGGCCGTGTCACGCCGCAGGAGGTGGACCCGGGGCTGGAGCCCCAGCCGGCGAAGGCCACCGACGCTGATGTGGATGCCGACGCACGGCGCCTCGCGTTGATCTCGATGGCACTGTCGGAAGAACTGGTGACTGACACGGCAGCGGAGTTCTGCCCACCAGGAAGCCTTAGCTCAGCGGCTGGCGGCGGCGGGTGACAGGTTGGGGGTGATGCCGCCGGCATCACCTCCAACCCACTCCCCTCTCCCCTGCCCTGGTAACCCCGGAGGGCGTCAGTGAGAATTTTTCACGTCAGTTCGGGGCGGTGAACAATGTGTTGATCAGCGGTTCTCCCTGAAGGACTTCGATCAGCGGTCTCCCCTCGACTGTGCGACGGCGTCGTGGTGCGCGGGGGCGAAAGGCTCGCTCAACCTGGTCAAGACACCAGAGCAGCCGCTGGCTGTGGTGCTGGCGATGCCGTGCTTCGGGTTCGATCTCATCGAGCTGGCGGGCGTCGCGCTCGGCGAGTTGGTATCGGCGTCTACAGCCTCGGACGCCGTGTTCGGCCAATGCTTCGCGTACGGCCAAGCGCACCTGGTAGGTGGTTGCCCGGTCGAAGGTGTCGGTGATGAACAGAATCTGAGCAAGCGTCTGTCGGTCGAGCTGCACGGTCAGCTTGACCGGCGCCGGTTGCGGCACGGAGGTCTTCCAATCGCGTGGTGAAGATAAGCCTTGGTGGGGGGCGCATTGGGGCGCGTCGTGGTTTATCGTCAGCGAGGAAGGCGCTGCCCGTTCCCCCGTGCGGGCAGCGCCTGTTTCTATGTCGTGGGTTCTGCTCCCGTGCCGGCTGCTTTTCGTCGAGCCCGTTGGCCTCGGGGCGGCTCGGTTCGGTCGCGGGGCTGCGGGCCGGTGTCGTCGGACTGCTGCTGGGCAGCTCTCAGCTCGGCGATCTGTTGTTCGTACAGTTCACGCAGGTCCCGGATGCGCTGTTCGCCGTGGGCTCGTTCGGCGATGAGTTGGTCTTGGGCGGCAGCAAGGTTGGCGTTGGCGGTAGCGAGCTGCTGCATCGTGGTGTTGTGCTGCCGGGAGACCTGGTCGTACTCGCCGCGCAGGTTGGCCAGTGCCTGCTCTGCTGAGGTGCGGGCGTGGTCGGCAGCGGACCGATCGGCTCCGGCGGTCGCGAGGCGCGCCTCGGTCGTAGTGAGTCGGCCGGCGAGATCGTTTGCCCGCTGGTGGGCGGTGTCCCGCGCTTCGACGGCGGCGTCCCTCGTCGCTGTCATGGCGGCGAGGTCACGACGCAGAGCGTCCACCTGGTCGCGGAGTTGGGTCGCCTCGGCGATTCGTTCGTCTCGGGCCTGTTCCACAACTGCGAGGTCGGCCAGGGCCCGTTCGGCTCGTTCCGTGGCTCGGGCGGCGGTGGTGTCTGCCTCGCGCTGAGCCGCGAGCGCCGCGTCTCTGGCGGCTTCGGCAGCGGTCTTCGCGGAGGTCGCAGCCTCGGCACGTCGGTTGGCGTCCTCGGCCGCGCGCTCCGCCTTCTGGCGGCCAGTCTCGGCGGCACGCTTCGTTTCCAGGGCCTCGTCTCGCGCGGCCCGGGCCTTGTCCGCGTCGGCGATGGCTGTATCGCGTTCAGCCTCGGCGGCCTTGCGCGCTACTTCCTCCCGTTCGGCGCGCTGGTCGCTGTCGTCGGCTCGGCGCAGCGCCGCTTTGCTCTGTTCCTCGGCCGCCGCGACCTGCTGCACTGCATGCTCGGTTGCCTCTTGGGCGGTGACCCGGTGCTCCTCGGCCTGACGCAACGCGTCGTCGCGCTCGATTTGGAGATCAGCCGCGACCCCGTCGGCCTCCTGACGGAGGTCCTCGGCCCTACGGGCACGGCGTTCGGCGTCGACGGCTCTGCGCTCGGCGCTGGCAATGAGTTCCGCAGCCTCGGTGCGGACAGCCGCGATCTCTTCGGCCGCGGTGCTGGGGCTGGCGAGGGTGGAGAGTTCCGCGACTGCTCGGGTGACCTGGGATTGCAGGTCAGCCATCGTCTTGGTGATCTGCTCCCGCACGATGTCGGCTCGGTCAGTGGCCATGCTGAACGGCCGGGATAAGGAGTCTGGGGTGATGCCGGCGGCATCGCCGCGCCTGGCAAGCCTGTTGCGTTCGGCATAAGCGGTGTTGCGGTTGTGCTGTACCTCCTCCCCCCTACTGTCGGTCTTCACCTTGAAGCAGTAGCTGTTCGGCCTCGACTGCCCTGGTTCCCGTGGCTTAACCGGATCTCCGCAGTTCGGGAAGAGGCACGCCGCGTGGTCCGGGTCGGTGCACCACCCGTCATCTTGGGCTTCATCAGCGCACTCGGGGTGCCGGCACGTGCGGGCCGGGGCTGACGGCAATGTTTCGTCACTCACGATTCCATCATATCAAACGTTCTGACGTTTTAACGCGCAAACGACCAAACGTTTAAACGTTACAGCGTTAGATGATTTGTATGTCGAAGGCGGTGGCGAGAACCGCTAGTGCGTGCGCTTCGGCGTGTGTGTCGATGTCGCCGGCTGTTCCAGGCGAGGGCTCTTCCGCCCAGTCCGGTGGCCACCAGAGAGGTTCGGTCGGTTCCGGGTTCGTGGCGCGGCGGCGCTCGGCGAAGCGGTCCAGCGCCGCCCGCCACAACCGTCGTTCCCGGCGGTGCCTGGCGTCGATTCGCGCTAGATGCGCCCCAGCGTCGAGGGTTTCCCCGGCCGCCCGGGTGCTCGCCCTTCCCTCTCCCCACTCCGTTCCAGAGCTAGCGGTTCTCGGAAGTGCCCGAGCGAGTCCGAGTCGAACGAGTTCGGGCAGCAGGTTGTAGGTCTCAGAGCGGCTGACGCCGGCCGCCACGGCGATCTGCGGGGCCGTGCCGCTCGCTCCGGCAATGAGCGCCTGGTGGATGCGCCAACCGGTCGCGCCGAGCAGCGGTCGCGATCGCCGGGCTCGGTCGCGCACGCCGAAGACGGCCGGGATCGGTCGGGGGTCGGGCCACGTATCGGGGTCTGCGGCGAGGTGGCGAAAGGCGGTCGGGATGACGAGTTCGTAGAGGTCGCCGTGCGTTCCGCGTCCGGCCGAGACGCGCCGCACGACCCTCTGTTCTGCTGGGAGGTCACGCAGCTCGCGCAGGATGGCCGCCGCGGTGGTGTGGTCGATGATGCCGGCACAGGCCCGGGAGTAGGACCGGGTTCCCGCCTCGACGTAGCGCCGGCCCACGCGCCACCCGAGCCAGGCCATCCCCGACAGCAGCACGCGGGCGTTGTGCCTTTGTTTCCCGGTGACCAGATGGTCGAGGCTCACAAGCACGACCGCGAGCCAGCGACGAACGAAATCACAATCAGTGACCTCTCCCCCTGCCCCCCCGGTGTAGTGGGTTGCTTGTGGGGCTTGTGTGGACGCGCTGATGGCGGCCCGTTGCGCCTTGTGCCACTCTGCGGCCAGACGGCGGCGCCAGCGCGTCCCGTAGCGTCCGGTGTAGAGGGTGAGCAGGCCGGACCACCGCCCGGTGTCCAGGTTGTGGAGGACATCAGCGTGGGAGTGGCCCCGTGCGGCGGCGGCGCAGAGGACGGCGTAGCAGGCCTCTGAGCGGGTCCATGGGCGGCCGTCGTGGGTGGTGTGGTCGGCGGGCCACACGCCGTGCTCGGCGATCTGGGTGTGCAGGGGGCTGAGCGGCCGAGGTCGGCCGGCCTGCAGAACGTGTGCCGTCGCGGCGGTGGGCTGGTCGTCGGGTGCTAGGTCGCTGAGGAGGGCCAGGGCGCGGGTGACGAGATCGGCCGCTGATCGTGTGGTCACCGCCTGGTACGCCTCGGGCAGAGGGGTGGTCAGGCGGCGGAACCCTCCGTCCTTGCATGGAGATCCGGGAGCGGTGAGGCAACCGTCGTCGGGGTTGACGGTGGAGCTGATGTCGAGGGTGGGCCAGAGGCGGCGGCAGGCGTGGGCGAGCTGGCGGGCTTGGGCGAGAGTGACGGGGACTGCGAGGGGGATCCAGACATGGCGGCCGCCGCTGGCGGCGACATCGCAGATGGGCCGGCCGCCGAGCTGCCGGAAGAACTGGGCGGCGTCGGCGGCGTGGGCGGCGACGGTGGCGGCGTCGTGCTGGTGGCCCTTGGCGTCGAAGTCGAGGCCGAGGACCCAGGCCACTCCCCCGGTGTAGAGCCGCAGGGCGGCGGGCCGGTCGGGCAGCTCGGTGGTGAGCCGCTGGTCGTGTGGGTAGATGTGGCGGCGTTGGGTGCGCGAGTAGCGGCGCAGCCGCATGTAGGGGCTGCGGGTGAGGTGGGGTGTGAGGGCTCGCCAGGTGTGCTCCGCGATTTGACGCGGGTCACTTCCCGGCGGGCTTCCTAGGTTGCTAGGAGGAATGGTCTGGGGCGGTGATGCCGAGGGCATCGCCGGGTGGTCGGCTCCCGCCGGCGTGAGGCCGGGGAGAGAGGTCTGGACCGCGGGCACGCGGTGACACGCCGGGCCGATTTCGGACAGGCTGATGCGTGCCGGCGGGGCAGGTGCTACCGTCATGGCAGCGACGCCTCCACAGGCATAGCGCAACTCGGTTCGGGACCTCCGGCGGCAGGCAACCACAAGGGATCTCGGACTGAGTGCTGGTCTTCAGTTGTGAGGTGGCCGAGCTGCGACCCTCGGCCTTACCTCGCTGGTGCGCCCCGGTTTCGTACCGGGGCGTTCGTCATGTCAGCGTCTGGCGAGATCCTTTCCGTGGTGAGCTGGGCATCTGTCAGGCGGCGTAGGACGCGCTGCGGGGCAGGTCGACCAGGGGTGCCTGCTCGGTGGGCTTGGTGGCCCAGACGGGTAGGCCGTCGTCGTCGACCGGCATCCGGGCGAGCAGTTCGTTGATCACTGCCGAGGCGCTGGTGCCCATCGCCTTCATGGCCCGGTCGAGCTTGACGGCGTTGGCCGGTTCGAGCGTCGGGTTCGGCCGCCAGGTGCCGCCGGACGCGGCGTCGTACTGGGGTGGATTGCCCCGCTGGGGGGCTCCGAGGCGTGCTCCTCTGCGCTGTGGCATGTGATGATCCAACCATGCCGGACCCGGTACGTACCACAATTCCTCCGGCGTGTTTTCGGCTTGTGTGGAAGCGTTTTTCGTCGGCTTTCTAGGGCTGTCTAGGTGGGGCGCGGGGACAGTCGTTAGTAGACGGATATGTGGACGTGGTTGGTGTGTTCTCCGCTGGGTCCGGTGCCGCCGAAGGGATTGCGGTAGGAGTGCCATCCCTTGGCGGGGGACCACACCTGCCGGTACCAGATGACGTACATGATTCCGAGCCGGTCGGCGTTGGCGACGGCCCACGCGGCCATGGCGTCGCCGCGTGCGCGTTGGGCTCCGGTGGCGACACCTCCGGAGGTCATCATCCAGTCACAGGCGCGCCCCTTGGGGTGCTCGCCCGGGCCGGACGGTCTGAAGCAGCGGGGGTTGTCGTAACTGGCGGCTTTGGCTTGGGCGATGAGGTGCGCGGTGCGCGGGGTCAGGCAGCCTCGGTTGGTGGTGGGGTCGGGGCGCACGACGCAGCCCTCCTTCGGCCAGGTGCCGTCGGGGTTGCGGGGTGCGGGTTCCGCTGAGGCCGGGGTGATGCGGTCGCAGTCGAGTTCGGTGTCGGCGAGATCGCGCAGGGCGGCTAGGGCGGTGGCGGTGTGCTTGGCGTACGCGTCGGGATAGGCGCTGCGCTGGACGGTTTGTGCTGCCACGGTTAGTGGCAGCCTCTTCCAGTCCGGCACTTTGGACAGGGCGGTGTAGAAGGCGGTGGCGGCGTAGGTGGGGTCGTTGACCTGCTGACGGCTGCCCCATCCGGGCGGAGTTTGCTGGAACAGCCCGCTGGATCCGTGGCGGTCCGGCGTGAGGTCGTTGCGCAGGCTGGACTCCTGTGCGGCCGTGGCGATGGCGATGGCCCAGGCTCGTGGCGGGAGCTGTCGCTGTTGGCCGATGGCGAGGATGGTCCGGGCGTGGCGTTGCTGCTCGGGGTCGAGTCGCCATGCGGTGCCGGTGGAGGTCAGGCAGTCCGTGGCGCTGGCGGCGGCCTGCTGGGGAGTGGCTGCTGTTGTGGTGACGATGATGCCGCCGAGCAGGAGTACGACGGCGGCACCGGCGGCGGCGAGCCGGCTCATCGGCGCATCGCCAGCCATGAGGGCTGCATGCCGCTATAGCACAAGTTCGCTGTTCTGTCAATAGGACGCATCCGGCTCTCGCGTGCCTCCGGGTCGACGGTGTTCCTGCGCCGGGGGGGCGGACTGCCGGGGGCGCAACCGTCAGGTCGTGTAACTCGCCGCATAAGTTGGTACCGTACTCCATGTTGAACGGGGGAGTAGATACCTTGAGCGATGATCAAAGCCGCGAGGTGCTGTTTCCGGGAGCGGAACGAGCCCGGGCATACGGAGCGCCGCCGGAACCGCCGAGCGCGCCAGACGCGGCACCGGCTGAGCGGGCGAAGATACCGCCGGCACCCGTCGTACCTGCCCCTGACCAGGCGGTCGTCCGGCCAGCAGTCCGCAGGGGGCACCGGTCGGAGGGTGGCACGGATCGAGACGGTGAGCGCGGCGGACGGCTGGTGGACGCCCCGGCGGGCGCGGTCGCGGCAGCGGAATGGGGATGGCGGGGGCGGCTGAATAGGTGGACGTTCGGCGCGGCCAGGGTTCCTGCCGGTCCGCAGGAGCAGGCCTACCGGGTGGGCCGGGTGCGTGTGCTCCGGGCGTTCGCGGCGCCGCAACGGGTCGTGGTCGCCAACCCCAAGGGGGGTGCGGGCAAGACACCTGTCACCTTGGGCTTGGCTGCCACGTTGGGATGGTTCCGGGGCGGCTACACCTTGGCGTGGGACAACAACGAGACCCGGGGCACCCTCGGCCTGCGGGCGGAGGAGGCGGTGCACGACCGAAACGTTGTGGACCTGCTCCAGGCGATCGACGGCTTCCTGAACGCTCGTGCCAGCGTTGGGCACCTCGGCGGTTTCATTCGTCCGCAGAGCGCGCATTTCGATGTTCTCGCCAGCGATGACGTGCCCGGGCGGATGGACGTCATCGACGCTGCCGGTTTTCATCAACTCGCCGATGTTCTCGGTCGGTTCTATCGGTTCATGGTTATCGATACTGGCAACAATGTGAGGTCGGCGAATTGGTGGGCCGCGACATCATCTGCGGACTGCGTTGTGGTGCCGACGACGGTGCGGGCGGATGTCGCGGAAACCGGTTTGTGGATGCTGCACCATCTGGCGCGTCTGGGCCGTACTGATCTGGCTCGCGGCGCGGTGGCGGTGGTGTCGTGTGCGGATCCGAAGGTGGATCACGGACTACTGACGGCCATCGTCGAGCGCTACCGCGAGGTGGTGCGCGAGGTGGTGGTATTGCCGTTCGACGCTCGGCTGAGCGCTGGCGACCGGGTGACATACCGGGACCTGGGAGCGCCGCTTCGCCGGTCGCTCCTGATGGCAGCCGTGGCAGTCGTTGACGCGCTGTCGGCAGCGTCAGCAACGAAGGGGGCATGAGGGATGAGCGCACTGCGGACGGTCGTCGAGTGGTGGGCGGCGGTGCCGACGCCGACGCCGGCACCGGGCGGAGGGGGAGTCAAGAACCCGCTGGACGGTGTGACCCCGGACATGGGAGTGCTCGGTGGCCCGTTCACCGCGACGTGGGTACGTGTCGCCGGCGCCATCTGGGCGCTGATGATCGCGGTGGTGGCCCTGTATGTCGGAGCCGGGTTCGTGTCCATGGCGCAGGCTCGCCAGCTGAACAACTCGCACATGATGAGTGAGGCGACCAGCAGCGTGAAGCTGCGTCTGGCGGCCCTGGGCGGCGTGGTGCTGCTGCCGTTGATCATCGGCGCTGTGATCGCCGCGGTGGGGTAGTCGTGACGCGTCGAGGTGCTGCGGCGGTCGTGGTGGCCGTCATCGCCGCAGGGGCGGTGGTATGGCTCGTGCCGGGTGGCCGGGCGGTGATGCCGCCGGCATCACCCCCGGCTCCGCCAACGGGATGGAGCGTAGAGCACCCGCCGGTGGCCGGGCTGCCCCGATCCGAGGTGACACCGGGGGATGGTGCTGCAAGAGTCAGCGAGGGTGTGCCGGTCGGGTATGCCCGCACCGGGCAGGGAGCGGTGCAGGCGGCGACAGCGTGGCTGGCCTTGGTCGAAGGCGCGGCGGGACTGGACGCCTCTCGACGCGAGGCGTTGCTGTCCGCGATCGGCGACGGCCAGTTCGTTCAGGCGGCGCAGACGCGGCTGGCCGCGCGGTCTCTGGTGCTCGGTCTGGATGGCCGGGGACTGTCCGCCCGGGGGCCGGTGATGGCGGTGGTGTGGCTCGACCGCGGTGCGTATCGGGTGGTGCGGTTCTCGAACGGATCGGCGGAGGTCGACATCTGGTACGCGTACACACTCGGCGTGCGGGTGGCCGGCGATCCGGAGGTGCCGCTGCGGTGGCATCGGGCGAGAGCGCAGTTGCGGTGGGCCGCCGCGGAGGGGGATTGGCGGCTGGTGTCGGACCTGACGATCCGGGATGGGCCGGATCCGGGTGTGCCGGAGCCGTCCGCGGTGGACAAGGCCGATGCCCTCGCCGGTGCCGGTGGGGGATGGACGCTGTATGCGACGTCACTGGACTGAGGAGACTGACGTGAGCGAGGACGACCAGACCCGAGGAACGGCAGGGGAATCGTCGGAGAGCGCGGGCCAGCACCGACGAGCCCTGCTCTTGGTGGCGGTGGTCTCGGCGCTGGCCGTTGCCGTTGTCGTCGTGGCGCTCACCCGCGGCGGGGAGGAGAGACCGTCCCCGGCTGCCAGCGCCACACCGCCGGTCGAGGAGGCTGTGGGACGCTCCGACGTGTCCGCGTGCTCGGGCGGACCTGACCCGGCGCAGGCGGTCGTGGCGACCCTCACCACCGCGGCGACTCCGGAGGGTGCGGCAGAGACGGCTGCGGCGGTGGTGCGGTGGACGGAGAGCACCGCGTTCGCCCAACCGGGGGCGGTGGACGTGGTGCGTCAGGTGGGCAACGACTTCGGTTCTCCGGATCTGGTGGCCCTTCACCAGGGGCAGGCCCCTTACCTGTCGCGGATGACGGTCAGTCAACCGCAGCCGTCACGCGGCGCGTTCCGGGTGACAGGGGACGGGACCAGCGCCACGGTGACGGTGCTGCTGCCGGTGCGGTGGTCGACCGGCGCAGCGGTGCACGACGACTGGCGGGCTGTCGACGTGCGCCTGGATCGGCTCAACGATCGCTGGGCGGTGGTGTCGGCGGCCAGCAGTGAACTTCCCGACGGGGTGAAACCCTTGCAGGGTGCGACAGTGACCGATCGGGACTGGTCCCGCTACGGTTCGGCGCTGAGCGCCAACGGATTCCGTAGGTACGCCGATGGTAACTGCTGACAGCATGAGGCGGGCCGGCCGGTGGGCGGCCCGGTGCCTGCTGATCGCGGTGGCCTGCCTGGCGGTGATGCCGGCGGCATCACCAGCGTCGGCGGACCCAGCCGAGGACCAGGCCGCGACGGAGGTCGCGGCGGCGCGGTGCGCGAAGGCGCGCGAGGATCTGAGAATCCCCCGGCCGTTCGTGCAGGTCTGCGAATCCCGCCTGGTCGACGCCCTCAAGCAGGGCGCGGTGGCGACCGGAGACGCGGTCGAGCGCGTCTGCGAGTGGCTGCCTGATTTGCCGCTGGTGGGGGACGTCTGCGGCCGGGTGAAGCAGCTCATGGCGGGCATCGCGGAGGAGTACCAGCAGCGACTCGCGGCGCTGCGGGCGGGGGTGGACTTCGCCAAGGATCCGTGGGGCCAGACCATGAACCGGGTGGCGGATCACCTGGCGACGTCGCTGAGCGACCTGCTGACCCGGGTGGTGACGAACCTGGCCCATCTGAGCGCGCCGGACGTGCGGTCGACGGCGTTCGTCCAGTCGTACGCGGCGGGCTCGGGGATCGCCATGTTCGTGCTCGTGGCGATGCTCGCGCGGGTGTTCTACAAGGCCGGCTCGGGCGAGATGACAGGCGAGGAACTGGCCGATTCGGTGTGGCGGCGCCTGCCGTGGGCGATGGTCCTGGTGCTGTTCGGGCCTGGCCTGGGTTACCTGCTGGTGCAGCTGTCCAACGGCGCGACGGCCAGCATCATGGCGTACTTCGCCACGGACGTGGCATCGCTGGCGGCGAAGCTCAATGCGATGGCGGTGCCGGCGAACATGGGGCTGATACCGGGCGGCCCGCTGATCGGGATTCTCATCGTCGTGGCCGCGCTGGTAGGAGCGTTCGCGTTGCTGGTGGGTCTGCTCGTGCAGTTGCTGACCCTCTACCTCACGGGCGCGGTGATGGCGATCGCGTTCGTCCTGGCGATCGATCCCGCGACGCGGCCCCAGGCGCAGAAGTTGCCGACGTTGTGGTTGTGGTTGCTGGCCGGCCGGCCCCTGGTCTTCTTCCTGCTCGGTGTAGTCGCCAAGTACGGTGACAGCTCGTTCAGCGTGGCAGCCATTCAGGACGACGGGATGCGGGCGCTGGTGTCCGCTCTGGTCGCCGCCTTGATGCTGCTGTTTGTCGGGTTCGCGCCGTGGGCGGTGGTCAAGTTCGCCCCAGTCTTGCCCGGCGGCGGCGCAGAGCGGATAGCCCGTTCCAAACGATCGTCGAACAGCGCGTTCAGCGGCGTCGCCAGCTCGGCGATGATGCAGCTGGCGTATCGGCGGATGTCCTCCGGCCCCTCCTCCGATTCTGGCGGCAGCGGAGGCAGTCCTCGTCCCGCTGAGGGCCACAGCGAGCCCGGGCCACGTTCGCCTCAACGCCAGGGCGCCTCTGAGCAGTCGTCTGCGCAGCCGCCTTCGACGTCCAGCGGATCGGGCCAGGACGCCAGCGACGGCGGCGGTCGGGGCGGCCAGGGCGAGTCCGCATCGTCACGGCCAAATTCCGGAACCGCGCCGTTGTCGGGTACGGCAGCTCCGCCTGCGGCCGGTCCTTCGGCAGGAGCCGGCGGTGGCGCGAGTGCCGGGGCCGGCGCGGGCGCGGGCGCGGCCGGGGGCGCAGGCGTGGCGGCCGGTGCCGGTGCGACCGTGGCCACCGGCGGGGTCGCCGCAGGGGTGTTGCTCGCTGCGCAGGCCGCTGCGGCCACCAAGCAGAAGATCGACGACGCTGCGCACCGCGCAGGCGACGTGGCGGGAGACTAGCCAGTGAGTGACGCACCGGTCCGTACGGCTCGGCTCGGCGGAGAGATCCGGGCGCGAGGGTTCCTCGGCGGCGCCCGGAGCCGCACCGGCAACATCGTGGTCAGCGTCTGCCTCGGTGCCGGTCTCCTCATCGCGGTCACCGCCGGCGGCCTCGGCGGCTTGGCGGCCGGCGCGGCCATCTTCGGCTCCGGGTACCTGCTGACCCGACAGAATCCCCTCACCGGCCGGTCGCCGGGCACCGAACTGATCCTGCGGGGGTGGTGGGCACTGCGGTGCCGACGGGGTGAGACAGAGCTGATTCCTGTGCACCTGGCCGAGCCGATCCCGGTGCCGACGACGAAGGCTGACCGACGGGCGGCCGGCCGATGGGCGCGGCGGGTCCGAGACGAGGCGCCCGGACTGGAAGGTATCCAATGGTTGTCCGGGCCGGACGATACTGCGGTGCTCCTGCATCGGTGCCCCGGCGAGCAGTCCTACCTGTCGGTGGCCATCGAGGTCGACGGCCAACCGGCGGGACTACGCGCCCAAAGCGACTACGACCGAGCCGCAGCGGCGTACGGACACCTGCTGGCCCGGTTGGCACGCGACGAGGGTCTGATCTCGGGCATCCAGTCCGTCACCCGGATCATGCCCACCGACTCCGCCGTGCACGAACGGTGGGCGGCGGACCACGTGGACCCGCAGGCGCCGACGGCATTGACCCAGTCCTACGCCGAGCTGGTACGGATGACCGCCGGCGCGACCGAGATGATGCGCCACTACCTCGTGCTTCGGCTACCAGTCACCACGGTGTTCGCCCGGGCCGCCGCCGCCCACGGCGAAGGGGAAACCGGGTGGGCGCGTCTGGCGGTCGAGCAGGCGCAGTGGGTGGCGACGCTGGCTCGCCGAGCGGACCTACGCAACCCCCGGCTGGTGAGCACCCACCGGCTCGCGGCGCTGCTGCGCCATCTGCAAAACCCGCAGTTCCCCCTCGATCAGACCGTCGACGTCACCTCCGACACCTGGCTCCGCTCGCGCCGCACACTGCGGCACGCCGCAGTGGTGGACGAGTCCTGGTGGCACCGCGTCGCGGTCATCCCCTCCTCTGCGGTGACTCCCGAGCCGGTACATACCCGGTGGATCGCCCCCCTGCTGCACGGCATCACTCACCCGGTCATCCGCACGATCAGCCTGCACGTGGAGGTGCAGCCAGCGGCGAAAGCACGTCGCCGGGCCCGCGAGGACGTCACCGTTGACCGCGGCATCCGCGACGCCGCGCTGCGCCGGGGCTCGGTCGACGACGGTACCCAGGTCGTGCAGCTGTCCGCGTCGGCGCAACGCCTAGCCGATCTGCAACCCGGCTCGGGCATCCACGGCGCCCGGTGGGCCGGATACCTGTGCGTCACCGCCGCCGACGAGGACCAGGTGATGCGCGCCTCAACCGCGCTCGCCGACGCCGCCGGGGAATGCGGGATCAGCCACCTCGACTGGCTCGACACACGCCACGACACGGCCATGCCGACGACCTGGCCGGTTTGGCGAGGCATGGAGGCACAACCGTGACCCGATCCGCTCAGCCCTCGAACGCCGGAATCCCGCGCCGACCGCCGGTGATGCCGCCGGCATCACCTCCCAACCCCCAGCCGGTGTCCTCCGCGCCGCCAGCTCCGCCGTTACCCGCCCCACCACCGCTGCCGGCTGCGGCCAGAGTGATGCTGGCGGCATCACCTCCGCGCCCGCAGATGCCGGACACCGGCACCAGCCCCACGCCCGCCCCGGAAGTGCTGGTTCCGGCTACGTGGCGGTGGCGCCGCTCCCCCCTGCTCGGCAGGTTCGGGATCTACGCACCCCGCGTCCCAGGAATCTTGAGCACCACCCGGCAGAGCGAGGTGCTCTGCACCGCCATCTCTGCGCCCCCCACCCACACCGACGGCATCCTCAATGGCATCGACCTGGTGACCGGCCAACCCATCCACCACGACCCGTTCACGGCCTACCAACGCAAAACCGTGAGCTCGCCCAACGTGGTGGTGCTCGGCGACGTCGGCAAGGGCAAGTCCGCGCTCATCAAGACCGTGTACGTCTACCGGCCCCTGGCGTTCCGGAATCGGCGCACCGTCGTAGCAGACCGGAAGGACCAAGGTGGGGAGGGCGAGTACAGCGAGCTGTGCCGGCAGCTGGGCGGCCAGCCCATCCGGTTCCAGGTGGGCGAGGGTGGCAGCAGGATCAACCTCCTAGACCCGGTGATCGGAGTGTCGGCGGAAAGCGCCACCCAAGTCGCCGGGCAGCTGCAACTGCTCCGTGCGGTGGTCCACGCCGCGTCAGGAGCCGAACCGGACTCGTGGCAGGGCGCGGCGCTGCGCACCGCTCACCTTCGAGCCCTGGCCGAGGCGGAGTCGGCCGGCCGAACCGCGGTCGTCGACGACGTCATCGCCGCGTTGAGGCTCGCCCCTCCCGTGGAGATGTTCGGAGACGTGGCCACGAGCACTGCCCGCGATCGGTTCGCGGAGGCGGCACTGAGCCTCGCGTTCGATCTGGAAAGGGTCTGCGGTGACGACCTCGCCGGCCTGTTCGACGGCCCCACGAGCACGGACGTGCGCCTCGCCGATCGCCTGACCAGCTTCGACCTGTCGCAACTGCCCACGGAGGGCCCCGCGATCCCGCTGGTCATGACCGTGCTCAACACATGGTTGACCAACCTGTTGCGACGTCGGCGAGGCTGGCAGACGACGTTCGTCGCCGAGGAGGGCTGGCACCTGGCCGAAGGAGTCGGCGCTCGGCTGTTCCAGCGCAACAGCAAGCTGGCCCGGGGCATCGGCTTGGCCAACGTCGTGGCACTGCACCACCTGGCCGATATTCCGGAGGATTCACCCGCGGTCGCCATGCTCAAGGAAGCGGAGACGGTGTACATGTATGCCCAGGCCCGCGAGGACGACGCGTCGCGGTGTGTACGCCTGTACTCCCTGCCGCCGCACCTGCTGGGCGATCTGATGACCCTTCAGCAGGGGGTGTGTCTTCTGCGGATCGGGTCCGGCGCCCCACTGCTGATGCAGCACCTACGCTCGTCGGCGGAGGCCGCGTTGACGGACACCGATGCGGCGATGACCGGCGCCGGTGAGGGGGGTGCCCGCTGATGCCGGCGGCATCACCGTCCGGATCCGGACCCGGGGCGTGGTTCGGGGTGATGACGTCACTCGCCGGTGCGCTCGCCGCCTGGCACAGCGCGGTCTGGCTGTCGGGGCTGCTCACCGGCGCACCGGCGCGTCCGAACCTCGGCGACACGATGGAGGCGTTCATGCGATCGCCGGCGAACCCGGCCTCCGGGTACGCAGGGGCGCAGGTCGCGCCGGCCGCGCTGATCTGGGCGCTGTTCGTCGCGGAACTCACGGCGGTCGCCGCCGTCGCGGTGGGGTGGAAGACGCGACGCAGCCGCCGCCAACGCGACGGGCTGGCCGGGCACCGGCAATGGGCGCCGTTCCTGGGCAAGCGGGCCGCGCGTCGATCCGCCGCGCAGACCCGCCCTGGCCTGTCCGATCGGCGCAATGCCCCCATGGAAGAGGTGGCCGTTCCGTTGGCTCGTTCCGTGGGGGATGGACGCCGGTTGTACGTGCGCCACGAGGATTCGATCGCGGTGATGGCACCGCCGCGTGCTTTTAAAACCGCCGGGGTGCTGGCGGATCTCGTGCGGACCGCGCCGGGCCCCTGCGTAGCCGGGTCCAGCAAGGGCGACTTGCTGTCGATCACCTACCTGTCCCGCAAGGCTCGGGGAACGGTGTACGTGTTCGACCCGGGAGACGTGATCGGCTGGCCGACGCCTCTGCGGTGGTCGCCGGTGCGAGGCTGTGAGCAGCCACGAGTCGCTATCTCAACCGCGGAGGCGTTCGCCGCCGCGACGCCCGACGACACGCACACCACCAACTCGAAGTTCTTCATCAAGCAGGCCCGAGACGTCTTGAGGTGCCTGCTGCACGCCGCTGCCCTGGACGGCCGCGACATGGGCAGTGTGGTGGAATGGGCGCTGCGGATGGACAGCCCCAGCCTGCCGGCCCGGGAGATTCTGCGCAGCCACCTCGACGCCGCCCCTGGATGGGCGACGGCGCTGGAGGAGGCCACCTCGGGCGACCGCGGCAACGGGCCGCTGGAGTCGACGAAGAAGACCTTGGCGGACATGCTCAGCATGTTCGCCG
Organism: Micromonospora sp. RV43; assembly: GCF_001029515.1. Classification (NCBI taxonomy): domain Bacteria; kingdom Bacillati; phylum Actinomycetota; class Actinomycetes; order Micromonosporales; family Micromonosporaceae; genus Micromonospora; species Micromonospora sp. RV43. The sequence continues at coordinate 22,401 of NZ_LEKG01000027.1, forward strand.
ACCCCGCGGTTCTCCAGGCGTGCCGCCCGTCGGAGCAGGAGGCGTTCGACATCAGCCGGTTCCTGGAGTCCACCGACACGGTGTACGTGATGAGCGGGGACAACGACACCGTCGCTCCGTTGGTCACCGCGTTCGTCAACGAGATCCTGCGACAGGCGAGAGCAGCCGCCGAGCGGCGGTGGCCCGCCCGCCTCGATCCACCGCTGCGGTGCGTCATCGACGAGGTCGGCAACGTCGCCCCGCTGCCTCGTTTGGGTAGCCTCATGTCCCGCCTCGGGGGCCAGGGCACCACCCTCGCGATCGGCGGACAGGGACTCGGGCAGGCGCGGGACCGGTGGGGTGAGGCCGGAGCGGCTGAGGTGTTCGGGTCCGCCACGGCGAAGATCGTCATGGGTGGCACCAGCGAACCGGACCTGCTGAGCATGATGAGTTCACTGGCCGGTGTGATGGAGGTGCCGGTCAACTCCACCACGGTGGCGCGGGGAGAGGTGTCCACGACCGCCAGCGACCGTGAGCGGCCGATCCTGCACCCGCACCAGATTCGGGAGCTGTCACCGTCGCAGGGCCTGCTGATCTACCGGCAAGCCCCGCCGGTGGTCGTGGAGTTCCAGCCGTACTGGGAGGGTCCGTGGGCGAAGGAAGCCGCCCAGAGTGCGGAAGCCGTGGCACGGTTGACCGGACGGCTGGCATGAGCGGCGCTGAGATCCTGCCCGATGACGGCGACCTGCTGCTGGAGATCGGCCAGGCCGTCGCGGCGGTGGACAACCGTCTCGTCGCGGTGGAGAACGCTGTGCTGGCCACGCCGGGCCGACGGTCCCGACGGCTAGCCGCGTCGCGGCCACCGACCGTGTGGGCGCCGACGTTGCGGCGGGGCAGGACGGCGATGCGCCGTGATGCCGCCGGCATCACCTTCTCGGTCTGGTCGTTCGATCACCTCTGCACCGCCGACCAGGTGGTCGCGCTGACCCGGGTGCGGGACTTCGTCGACTGGCTCAACGAGGCCTACGAGTTGACGGCGTCGACCTACGGCATCGCGTCGTGCTGGTATCGCCACCCCGGGGTCGTTCGTGAGCTGTGGGCGTTGCTCGGGTCGTACCAGCACGACTTTGGGGCTGAACGGATGTCGCCCCACCGAAGCCGGGACGGACCCGCATACTGGCATGATCGCCTCCTGTGGCCGACGCTGCGCAGGCTGCGGGAGGAACACGGCCTGCGAGAGTGCATCGCCTCCGCCGGGCACACCGCCCGCGTCGTAGGCGCCGCCTTGGCCACAGATCATGGCTTCGCGGACGAGATCGAACGGTTACAGGGAAGGGACACATGATCACCGCGACGGTAGGGGTCGTCAGGGCTGGCCTGCACAGGTACCTCGAATCCTGGCGGTCGGGTGAGGCCGTAGACGTGGTGTACCTCGGCCTGTACGGCACCAACGAGGCGGTGCTGGCACCGCTGCCGGTGTGGAACGGGCTGATCCAGCGGCTGGCGCGAGAGATGGACAAGCAAGCAGTGGCGAAGGTTCGTGAGCGCCTGAATCACGGCGCAGGTCCTCAGCCCACCACGATCCTGGAACTGGCGCGGCTGACGAGGGTCGCTGAGCTTCCCGTGCAGGTGCTCCAGAGCCGCGGCTTGCCGCGCGGCAGCGCCGACCTTGCCGTGTGGACGCCGGCCCTGGCCGACGTCAAGGCCCTCGCCGAACAGGGCGAAGCCACTGCGGCGGCGGCGTTGCGTCACATCGGCGACATCGTGCTCGACCGTGCCCCCAATCAGTCCTCTGCCGCCGGTGACGGGATCCGGTACGCGGTGTGCGACGTCGACGGCTTCCACGCCGTGGTGGTCACTTACCGGCCCGCTCGGCAGGGGCGTCGATCCCACGGCCGTCGGGGTCTGACGAACCGGCCGGTGGTGGAACTGCTCGCGGTAGACATCCTGCGGTGGCACGAAGACTGCTAGTGCCCTGACCAACAACGTTCACGGTGTTGGATGACACGCCGTCCGGCGTGCCGGAAGCGCGGCGTGGGTGGTTCAGGCTGTGTTGGTGGCAGAACCCGTTCGCGTTCGGCGGCTCAGTGACCAGGAGGGTCAGCAGCTGCTGAGGATTACTCGTAGAGGTACCGGCTCGCCGATCCGGTTACGGCGGGCCATGGTCGTGCTCGCCTCGGCCGGTGGGAACACGGTGCCGGCGATCGCCCGTCTCGTGCAGGCTGATGAGGACACGATCCGGCAGGTCATCCACCGGTTCAATGAGATGGGGATGGCCAGCCTGGACCCTCAGTGGGCGGGTGGCCGTCCCCGCCAGATCAGTAGCGACGAGGAACAGTTCATCGTCGAGACGGCCAACACCCGCCCTGAGAAGCTGGGGCGGCCGTTCATCCGGTGGAGCATCCGCAAGCTCGCCGACCACCTGCGCGTTCACTCCACCCGCCGGATCCGTATCGGGCGGGAACGGCTGCGGCAGATCCTGCACCGGCACCAGATCACCTTCCAACGGACCAAGACGTGGAAGGAGTCCACCGACCCTGACCGGGACGTCAAGCTCGCCCGGATCGAGTACGTGAGCAGCCACTTCCCGCAGCGGACGTTCGCCTTCGACGAGTTCGGGCCCCTGGTGATCCGCCCTCAGGCCGGCGCCGGGTGGGCGCCCGCCGGCCATCCGCACCGGCTGCCCGCGAACTACCACAAGCTGCACGGAGTCCGGCAGTTCCACGGCTGCTACTCCATCGGCGACGACCAACTCTGGGGCGTTGTCCGGCGCCGCAAGAGCGCCGCGAACACCCTCGCCGCGCTCAAGTCGATCCGCGCCGCCCGCCCGGACGGGGCGCCGATCTACGTCATCCTGGACAACCTGTCCGCGCACAAAGGCCTCAAGATCCGCAGGTGGGCGGCCCGGAACAAGGTCGAGCTCTGCTTCACCCCGACCTACGCCTCCTGGGCCAACCCGATCGAGGCCCAGTTCGGGCCGCTACGCACCTTCGTCATCGCCGGCTCGAACCACCCCAACCACCCCTCCCTGACCCGGCGGCTGCAGACCTACCTGCGCTGGCGCAACGCCAACGCCCGCCACCCCGACGTCCTGGCCGCCCAACGCCGCGAACGCGCCCGCATCCGCAGCCAACGACAACGACGCTGGGGCCAACCCGCCGCACGCGCAGCAGCCTGACCCCGACACCGTGAACGTTCGTGGTCAGGGCACTAGCGGAGCGCGGCAATGCCGTCCGATGCACGGAAGTCAAGGCTTGGCAGCAAACAGCTCAAGCTGGCCGGCTATCTCGCACGACGAACACAACGGGCCACCACGAGCCTTGGCCCGGCCCTGGTCGGCGCCCCACCCCCAGCGGCACCGGGGCTCGGGAATGCCCGCTTGAACGGCTTCCGTCTCCAGGCTGCGGATCTGGGCCACGGCGTCGGCCGCAACCGGCCACATCGCCAGTTCGTCCAGTTCGCCGGGCTCGGCGAACGCCCCGCACAGACACTCCCCGGACATGTGGAGCATGTCGGCGACCTCGTTGCGGGGGCAGTCGAGGAACCGACGCCGGTAGGTGTTCAAGTCCAGTGCCGTCCAGTTCCGCAGCGGAGATACCCAGACGATCGACTTCCGGCGCTCAACCTCTGGGATTCTGGCGCGCCGCTTCGACTCACCGCTGCGCCGGCCAGCCAGGAAGACCATCCGCTCGCGCGACGGCATCCTCACCAGCTCGTTCTTGGCCGCTTCCAAGGCGCGTTCCTTGAGCCGTTGGTACATTTTCCAGTGCTTCGCCGGACCAGGGAATCCGTCGGTCAGCACCAGCTCGCGGTACGTTGAACCCACCGGCGGGTGCTTCTCGATGAGCGGTAGTCCCCAGCTCGCGCAGGTGTCACGTACAAACTGGCGGGTGGCCTCAACGCCGATCCCGGTGTTCGCGTGAATCGCATGAGTCGCTCGCCGGCGGAACAGGTGGGCCAGCACTGTGGAGTCGTGGCCGCCGGAGAACAGCACCGCAGTCGCCACATGCTTGCGGTTACGGCCGTGGCCGTCGTGGTGCTCGACGATCTCCTCCCGAACGGCCCGGTCAAGCAGGTCGTGGGCCGCCTTGATGAGCGCATCGAGGCGAGCATTGCGCGCTGGCATACTCAGTTCAACCATGCCGGGCAGTTCGGTCGCGCTACGCACGGTCTGAATCCTTTCGTCACCAGCGCTCTGACCTAAGACAGCAGCCGTCCTCGGAGCTTCGGCACTGTGGGCAGGTCATGGTCCGATCACGGCTTCACCGGTGGAGAGGGGTGCAGCCCGGGATCTTGCGGCGAGGGTGATGCGTAGTAGCGGCCCCAGCTCGGGTCCTGCGGAGTCATGGGGTAGCTGTTGAGCCACGACCAGTCCCCGTAGAGGTTGCGTCCACGGAAGTGGTGTACGACTTGCCCGTGATGGGCGTGTTGGGTAGATAGGAGACGGCCACCGCGCGATCCTTCGAGACGGCTAAGCCCAGTGAAGGAGAGTGATGCGCGATGGCCGCATCTGAGAGTGTGAACCCTGTTGAGCTGCTGTGCGAGCAGATCGCGGGCGCGTCGCCGGATCTGTTGCAGGCGATGATCAAGACGTTCGCGCAGGCGGTGATGTCCGCCGAGGCGGACGCCATCTGCGGCGCTGGGTATGGGCAGCGCAGCGAGGAGCGGGTCAACTCCCGCAACGGCTACCGGCCTCGGGAGTGGGACACCAGGGCCGGCACGATCGACCTGGCGATCCCGAAGCTGCGGTCCGGCTCGTACTTCCCGGACTGGTTGCTGACTCACCGGCGGCGAGCCGAACAGGCGTTGGTGTCGGTCGTGGCCACTTCCTACCTGCTCGGGGTGTCGACGCGGCGGGTGGAGAAGCTGGTCGAGCAGCTCGGCATCCGGCAGTTGTCGAAGTCGCAGGTCTCGGAGATGGCAGCGCACCTGGACGTCCAGGTTGAGGCGTTCCGCAACCGGCCCCTCGACGCCGCCCACTACACGTTCGTGTGGATGGACGCGCTCACGATGAAGGTCCGAGAGCACGGCCGCACCGTCAACGTCCACGCGCTGATCGCCGTGGGCGTCAACGCCGACGGCCAGCGTGAGGTGTTGGGCCTGGACGTGGCCTCGGATGAGGACGGCGCCGGCTGGCTGGCGTTCCTGCGCAGCCTGACCGCCCGTGGTCTGACCGGGGTGCGTCTGGTCATCTCCGACGCCCACGCCGGTCTCGTGGCCGCCATCGGCGCGGCTCTGCCCGGGGCATCGTGGCAGCGGTGCCGGACCCACTACCTGCGCAACCTGCTGACGAAGGTGCCCAAATCGGCGCAGCCGTGGATCGCCACACTCGTCCGCACGATCTTCGACCAGCCCGACGCCGACGCCGTCCGCGCCCAGTTCGACCGGGTCGTGGCCACGATCGAGGCGAAGTTCCCGGCCGCCGCCGAACACCTCGACGCCGCCCGTGACGATCTTTTGGCGTTCACCGGCTTTCCCCGCGAGATCTGGCGCCAGATCTGGTCGAACAACCCCCAGGAACGGTTGAACAAGGAGATCCGCCGTCGCACCGACGTCGTCGGAATCTTCCCCAACCGGCCGTCGATCATCCGACTCGTCGGCGCCGTCCTGGCCGAGCAGACCGACGAATGGACCGAAGGCCGCCGCTACATGGGCCTGGAACTCCTCGCCAAAGCCCGCATGGTCACGATCGACACCAGCCAACACGACACCGACCAGACCGACCCCACCCCGATCGCCGCATAACATCAAACCGGATTCCGCGATGGCCGTCTCCTACACCACCAGCGCGGACGCGACCCCCGTAGACCGGCCGCCCTGCGGCTTCTTCCCGGTCGGTGAACCGCGCGAAGGAGATGCTTTCCCGATGGTGATCGGTGATGCGGACCCCGGCGGCGAGGAAGCTGTGCAGGACCGCCTCGTTGAGCATGAGGAGCGCCTTGTCCCGCCACAGCCGGTCTCGTCGCGTGTCAAGGCCCAGCCCGCGCGCCACTGCGGGCAGCTGGTGGTAGCGCGCCGGGTCGGCGAGGTTGCGACTGGCGATCTCGGAGGCCATGTAACTGCCGCTGAACGGCGCGCAGGGATAGATGACCCCGCCCACCCTTAAGGTCATGTCGCTGATCGCGGGCAGCGCCGGCCAGCGCAGTCCCAACAGCGCGAACCAGGGATGCTGCGGGTGGCGCAGTTCCACCTCCAAGACGCAGGAGGCAGGGACGGCGAACAGCGCCCGGCCGACGTCAATGCCGTCGATGATCCAGGGCAGCACGTCGAACCGGGTCCGGTTCGACGGTCCTCGCCAACCCAGTTGTATGGCTTGATCGGTGAATCGCGCCTGAGCGGGATCTCCGGTCACCTCGCCGGCTGCGGTGGTCCATCCTGCGTACCGGATCAGCTGCGAGTTGCGGATCCGCACGGCAGGCATGTCGGCTGACGCTGGGGAGAAGACCGACATCATCGGGACGATGGCACCGCCGTTGGTGGACAGGTCCAGGTGGTTCTCCAACTCGCCGCGGATCTGATCGGCCCGGTTGATCCCTCTGAGATCACGCACGCGCAGGGCGCTCCAACGGGCGCGTCCGATGCACCGTTCCGCGTTACGCCACGCCAGCTTCGCCCCGAACACCAACTCGTCGGTGGTCTGCCACCACGTGCCGCTGGTCTCAACCTCGCGTCGCATCTGCGCCAGGCGAGTCCGCAAGCCGTCGCGTCCTGTCTCGTGGAAGTAGCGCGTGAGAAAGGCGTGGGCGTCGCTGAGAACCCGAGCCGGGCCGTCGGTGGGACCGCCGGGCGCGTGCGCTGGGCAGCTGCTGGCCGCCGTCACTGGCGTGGGCGACCGCGACGCGGCACGGGTGCGGAAGGCCGCTTCATCATCAAGCCGTGATGCCGGCGGCATCACCGGCAGGCTGCCTTCGGTCACGTCGTGCCCGTTCCTGCTGGTCCTGATGCTGGCTGTCGCTGTGTCGGCTCCGCTTGGCGGGAGAGCCGCACGGGCGTTGGTCGCCGCCTCACCAGGGCGGCCTTCGGCTGGTGGCGACCACTGGCACGGTGAAGGTGAGAAAGGCGCCGTCCCTTTCGGTCAGGGCCGCGCGATCGAGCCGCCTGACCGTGCGCAGCATCGGGGTGTTCTCCGCGTGCATGTGCAGCACGAGCGCGGCGTAGCCGCTACTGCTGGCGAGCCCGAGCAACCAGACCAGCAGGGTCGAACCGAGTCCGTGCCGCTGCCAGTCGTCCCGAACGAGCAGCGCTGCCTCAGCTTGGTCTCCCTCGGCGATCAGGTTCGCCATCGCCACCACAGCTGCCATCGCGCCGTCGCCCGCAGCGGCAAGCAGGGTCACTCCGCGAGCCGGCTCCAGCAGCCGACGCAGGCGGGCGGGTGATGGCACCGCACCCGACAGATAGCGCCAGTGCCGGCTGCGCGCTGAGCAGGTTTGATGCAGTTCCATCACGGCCGGCAGATCGTCGGCACAAGCCGCATACACCGTCAGCTCCGGGCCTCCGGGCAGGGTCACCGTGCTGCGGTCGCGGTCAGTTCGGCTACCCACGGCGGCCGTCGGCAGAAAGCCCAGCCATGGGGCCGGCTCGTCGGCGGTGCCGGGCGGCCCTCAGCAGGGTGGTGAACGGCGTGAGACGACCGCCAGCGCACGGCGCGCTCGCCGTCTTGCCTGGCCGCTCGGAGCCCGGTGATGCCGGCGGCATCACTACGTGCTCACTCCTCATCGTGTTGACATCTCCCGTCCCGGTACCGTATTCATGTTTCAGGCGTGATTACCGTACCGAATTTGAGCCCGAATGCCAGCCTTGAGGGAGCGCAACCTTGCCGGAGCACCAAGGCCCCGTCGTCAACAGGACGATGCGCCCCCACGAATCGGCACCGAGAGCGGTCCGCCTGGCCACGGTTGTGTGTTGCGCCGGCTCCACGGTGTTCGCCGACGCGGCCGTGTACCTGGCTGCTGGCTGGGACGCGAACACGCCGTTCGGCGCGATGGCACTGGATGCCGGCGTGCTCATCGTCCTGCTCGCTCTGGCGCTCGTCTCGGTCGTCGCGGGCCTGTCCCTCCCCATGTCGGGCAGCCTCGCCGGACTACGTGCTGCGGCCGGCGGATCGGTCGTGACGGCGGTGGCACTTCCTTTCCTCATGGCTGACCGAATGGCGGCGGGACCGCGCGCAGTGGTGGGTGCCGCCGTCTTGGCCCACGGCGTTCTGCTGCTGTGGCTGCCCGGTCGCGGACAAGCTCCGCGGTGGCTTGCCCGGCGCAGGGCGGACGCCGCGGCTCGTGCTGGTCAGGAGCTGCGGAACCTGGCTCACGCTCCATGGTTTTGACCAGCTGGTCCGTCAATCAGCCTGACGCCGACCACGAAGACAACGGGGGCACTGAAGATGGCACCTCAGAGTTCGCACAGCGGAGGCGTGCACACGACACCTCGCCCGCCCGACGGCCTGGACGACGAGGACGGCGGTCCTGCCAGCGCGCCGCCAGATGGCTACGTGGGAACGACGGACGTGAACGCCTACAGCCGGTACATGCGCGTGGATGAGCTGCTGCGGCTTCAGGTGCCGGCACCCGAGCGTGCTCATCGTGACGAGTTGCTGTTCCAGGTGGCGCACCAGAGCACCGAGCTGTGGTTACGCGTGGCGGTGGAGGCGTCGCAGGAGGCGGCGTGGCACCTGCGTTCGGGCGATGTGGGCGCGGGGGAGTTGCTCGTTCACCAAGCGGCCGACGCGATCCGGACAGTGACCGGCCAGCTCGACATGTTCGAGCACCTCTCGCCGATGGCGTTCGCCGTCATGCGACCTCGGCTGGGCACGGGGTCAGGTGCGCAGTCGCCGGGCTGGGTGGGAATCGGGCGGGCCGGGCGAGAGCTGGCAAAGGCATTCGAGCATCTCTGCGAACACTGCGGAGTCTCCCTGGAGCAGCTGTGCCGGTGGCGGGCCGACCAGCCGATCTACCGGCTGGCGGAGCGGATGGTGGATTGGGACGAGGCTGTGGCGCTGTGGCGGATGCGGCACTACCTCCTTGCGGCCCGGCTCGTCGGCGACGGCGGGTTCGGCACCCAGGGCACGCCGGTCGGGACCCTGGCGAAGCTGACCGCCCACAGGTACTTCCCCGACCTGTGGGCGGTCCGTACCGCCGTCGTAACCAGCGCCACGTCGCTGCGGGAGATGGCGTGATGGCCCGGACACCGATGGATTGCTCTGCGGTGCGGCGTGAACTGCCGTCGTTGGCCGGACGCGTCCATTTGGCCAGTTGCAGTCACGCGCCCCGGTCACCGGTTGTCGAGTCGTCCCTGCTGGCCATGCTCACCGCGATGGAGAGCCCCGCGGTGACGTGGCAGGCGTGGGAGCATCAGGTGACGCAGTTGCGCTATCGAGTCGCGGCGTTGCTCGGGGCCCAGGAGCACCAGATCGGATTGCTGGCCGACGCGTCAACGGCCGCGCACCAGGTGGGCTCTGCGCGGGGATGGACGACGCGGTCTCGGATCGTGACGTGCAGCGCCGAGTTCCCCGGGGTCGCCCACGCCTGGCTGACGCAGCGCCGGCGAGGGGCCGAGGTGGTCTTCGTCGGCGACCGAGACGGCCGGGTGTGCCTCACCGACTACCTGCGGGCGATCGACGGCCGCACAGCCCTGGTGTCGGTGCCCGCGGTCACCTACAGCAGCGGTCAGCGCCTGCCGGTGCGCGACATCGTCGAGGCGGCGCATCATGCCGGTGCGGAGGTCTTCGTCGACGCCTACCAGGCGTTCGGGGTGGAGCCGCTTGATGTGCGGCAGTGGAACTGTGACTACCTCGTGGCCGGCTTCGGCAAGTACGCCCTCGGGCTGCCGGGGGTCGTCGCTCTGTATGAGGCCGCTGCCAGTGGTGGACGCGTACCGGGTCTGACCGGCTGGCAGGGTCGTCGCGATCCTCACCGGTTCGATCCTCACCTGGTGGACTGGCCGGACGACGCGCGCCGGTTCCAGGTCGGGACGCCAGCGGTGCCAGCGGTGTACGCCGCCAACGCGGCCCTGTCGCTGATCGCCGACCTGGACTTGGGGCAGGTTCGACGTCACGTGGCGCAGATGGCGCGGCTCGCCCGCGAGCTGGTGACGCGGCAAGGCCTGTTCGTGACGACTCCCGAGGAGCACGGCGCCCATCTGGCGGTCCTGCACCCCGCACCGGAGGCCATCACGCGGTGGCTGGCAGACCGGCACGTCGCGGTCGCACCGCGAGGCCGGGTGGTCAGGCTCGCGATGCACGCCTTCACCACCGCAGAGGACGTCGAGACGGCATGCCGACTGTTGGGGGAGTTCCCCGACGCCCGGGCGGCAGAGCGCCGCCGGTCTCATCGACAGGGAGTGGTGGCATGAACGGCGTCGACGCGGTGCAGCGGTGGCTGACGGGTCAGCGGTGCAGCGACGACTTTCCGTATCGAGACGTCGTCGCCAGCGTGCGGGAGCACGGGAAGCACTTCGTACCGCCGCAGATGCTGGAGGTGCTGGGACAGGCCAGGGAGGTGACCAACTCCGTCGCCGGGCCCGACGCTGGCGGCCGTCTCCTGCGCTCGTTCTTGAACGTGCTGCTCGACAAGGCCGACGGCCGCTACGACTACCGCACGTATCTGGCGCTGGAGCTGCTTCCCCTGCCGGACGCCGACCGCGGCGACATCGTCGTGGACGCGGCGGCGGCGTTGCGATGCCGGGACCGGCTGGTCGTGGCGTTGATCGCAGACGTGTTGAGGTTCGAGCACGCCGCCGCAGAGGACCAGCGACAGCCGCTGCCGGAGTTCCGGCCGGCATCTGGCCTGACACGTAAGCGGCTCAGGCTCGGCATGCGCGTGCTTCAACCCGCGCTTGCCCGCCTCGGCCTTGAACAGGCGGGTGCCGTGGACGATGTTCGCCCGGATCGTCTGTGGCGGGCCGTCGAGGAATTCCTCAACCGGGACGAACGCCAGGCGGTCGCCCTGTCGATGTTGCCCGTCTCCCGGGTGCACGACGAGTACCTGTTCCTCCGAGTCCTCCAGTCGTGGGAGGCGACGTTCGCGCTGGTGGCGGTGGACCTGTGCAGCGTTATTCAACTCCTCGGCGACGGGCATGCTGTGCACGGCGGGGCGCGGCTGGATGCGGCGACCGGGATCCTGCGGGAAGCCTCACCCCTGTTCTCGCTGCTGGCCACCATGCAGGTCGCGGCGTTCCGCGACTTCCGTCGGTGGACCGAGGGCGCCAGTGCCATCCAGAGCTACAGCTACAAGCTGGTGGAGTCGCTGTGCCGCCGCCCGGAACTGGCCCGGCTACACTCGGTCGCCTTCCAGTCCGCGCCGCAGGCGCGGATGCGGGCGCTGTCCGGGCAGGCCACGGTGCAGTCCCAGGTGGGGAAGCTGGAGCGGGCTGGATTCGCAGCGGTCGTCGAGGACCAACTCGTCGAGAGCATGGCGTCCTTCGCGGCCGCGCTGACAGGGTGGCGTCGCACCCACTACTCGCTCGCGGTGCGGATGCTGGGCAACGAGGCGGGCACCGGCTACACCTCGGGAACCGCCTACCTCAAAGAAGTCAAGGACATCCCTGTTTTCAACCGGGCGCCCTCAACTCCGTCTGGGGCACGGCGTGACCGGCGGTGATGCCGGCGGCATCACCGCCAACCGTGCACCCGGTGGTTCCGGTGCTCGTCCCGCCCGGCTAGGCGTGCTGCTGGGGACGCTCTACGGGCCGGTGACGTTCGGCATCATGGCGGCGGCGGTCGCGGTGCCCTACATTCCGGACGTCTCTGGCTCGGTCAGCACGGTGTGGCTGTTGTCTGGGTACGCCATCGCTCTCGGCGTCGGTACTGCGGTGTTCGGGCCGTTGACCGAACGCTGGGGAACACGGGCCTGTCTCCGTATCGGCGCGGTGCTGTTGCTCGCCGGCACGGTGGTGTGTCTGCTGGCACCGACACCGGAGGCGGTGGTGTCCGGCCGGGTGGTGCTGGCTGTCGGATCGTCTGCCGTCGTGACCGTGGTGCTCACCATCGCAGCTCACGTCGATGCCGAGCATCGCGGCGCGGTGGCGAGGGCGTTGGGCGCGGTGATGGCGACGTTCCTGGCCGGGGCGACGCTCGCGGGTGGAGCCGCCACGGAGGTGATCGGGTGGCGCGCGGCCGTGGTCTTGCCCGTCCTGTCGGTGCTGGCGGTCCCGTGGATAACGCGACACCACCATCGGCGGGGGAGGCCGTCGGCTGCCTTCGACGCTGTCGGAGCAGGACTGTTGACGGTGTTCGCGACGTGCACGGTCGGGCTGACGCAGATCGCGGTGCTGACGCTGACGACTGCATCGGCGCTGGCCGCAGGTGCGGCCGCCAGCGGGCTCGCCCTGTGGGTTCGAGCGCGGCGCCGGCCCGACGCGTTCGTGCCTGCCGCACTGGTGCGCGAGGCCCAGTTCAGGCGGGTGTGCCTGCTGGCTGGCTGCATCTACGGGGCGCGGTTTGCCGTGGTGCTCGCCGACGGACACCTGCTCGCCGACGCCGGATGGACGCCGCTGAACAGCGGCGTGGTGCTGGTGCTGTGTGCGGTAGCGGGGGTGGCCGTGTCCCACGGCCTGGCCCTCCGGCAGCGGTCGTCGGCCAAGGCGCTGCTGCTGGCTGCTGGAGCGCTGGTGATCGTGGGGTTAGTGCCATCAGACTCGGTCGGCCCATTGGTGATCACGTCGACGGTCATCTCGTCAGCGGTTTTCGCGCTGGGGCAACCGATGCTGACCGTCGCGCTGGCCGCCTTGCGTACGGATCGGCGGGGAACGGCTGTCGGACTGACCTACTTCTCGGGATTCGCTGGTGGAGCCGGTGGAACCGCAGTCGTGTCGGTGCTCATGCCCCCGCTGGGCGCGAGCGTCGCGATCGCCGTGGTGGCGCTGGCCTGCCTGGCTGGCGCAGTCCTGGCTGTGTCCCACGTCCGTGTTCGCGATGAGCGGGGTGCCGCTACCAGCCCTTCCAGTGATGCCGCCGGCATCACCCTAGAGCGCAAGGAGGCTGTCCGTTGAGCCATGGCGAATCGCCAGCCCCGGCCGGTACGCGACGCGCGTTCGGTGTCGTCACCGCGACGGTCCTGATGGTGGTCGCGGTGATCATTCTGGCGGCCACCGGCTGCGGTAGAAATCGGGATTCCGAGGGCGGAGCGTCCGCGCGGTTGACCTCGGCCGCTGAGGCGACTGCGTCGCCCGGGCCGAGCGTGACTCCGTGGCGGTACGGCTCGCAGCTGCGCCCGTGCGACGCCTTCGTGGTGGCTCCGCTGGAGGAGCTGCTCGGTGTCGTTGCCGACCCTCGCCGCGACGCCACGGACGGCCCGCTGAAGGGATGCGTTGTCGGTTTCGGCCCCAGGGGCGTGGCCAACCTGATGGTTGAGGTGAATGACCACGCGGAGGTGCGGTTCAACGGGTTGAAGGCGGTGGCGCAGGAGGAAGAAGCGCTGCGTCAGGTACCGAGTGGATGCCAGGACAGCTACGTCTATGTGGATAGTCTGCTCGGCCCGCGCCTTGCCTGTCTCGACGGCAACTTGTACCTGACGGTGGGCTGGACGCAGGACGCTCTGCCGTCCGGCAGCGACGACCAGGCCGTCATGGAAGCGCTTGGCCGCATGACTCACGAGACGCTCGCCAACCTGCGCAAGCCGTAGCCCCAGCAGCTTTCACCGCGCCGGCGTACGTGGAGGTCACTCGCCGGCGGGCCCGGCCTCTGAACCGCCCCAGAGGCCGGGCCACCTCCACCACGAGAGGCGACACGAATCGGGGGACAACTGCGATGCTCAACCTGGCCGATCCAAGAGATGTCATGACCATGACAACGACCTCCCGCCGACCCCCGAACGACAGGGCGGCGAACACACGCAGGGCCAGCAGAGCAGCCCACGGCCCGGCTCGCCTCCCATCGCCAGCACCGGACCAGCGGGGCAAGGTGGCCGTCATCACCGGCGCCAACGCCGGCGTGGGGTACCACACCGCTCGCCTGCTTGCCGCCGCCGGCATGACCGTGATCATGGCTTGCCGGCACTCAGGACGAATGAGCGCAGCGGCGTCGGCCATCAAGGCGACACAGCCCGACGCGATCATTCGGCAACTGCGAGTGGATCTGGGAAACCTAGAATCCGTTCGCGCTGCGGCAGGCCAAGTTCTGGACGATCACGGACGGATCGATGTCCTCGTGAACAACGCCGGCCTGATGGGCGTTCCGCGGTGGGACACCTTCGACGGCGTCGAGATGCACTTCGGGGTGAACCATCTCGCGCACTTCGCGCTCACCGGACTTCTTCTGCCCGCGTTGCTGACGGCGCCGGACCCCCGGATCGTCACCGTCAGCAGCACCGCGCACCGCGTTGCCCGGCTGGATCCGCACGACTGGCCCGACCCAAAGGTGTACCGCCCGTACCAGGCGTACGCGGCAAGCAAGCTGGCGAACCTCCTGTTCTCGTACGAGCTGCACCGGCTGCTGCTGGCCAGCGGTTGCTCTGCGCGGAGCATCGCGTGCCACCCCGGGTGGTCCGACACACAGCTGCTGGACTCGGCACGTCGGCGAGGTGGCCGTCCTTCGGTGGCGCAGGGGTTGCAGATCCTGGCGATGGTGGTGGCGCAGCCTGCGGCGCAGGGAGCTCAGCCGACGCTCACGGCTAGCCTCGCCGACGTGCCATCTGGCGCGTACCTCGGCCCCCGCCGCTGGTTGCGCACCCGAGGACCCGTCGGTGTGGAGCAGCCGAGTGACGCCTCACGCGATGAGAGGGCCGCACGGCTGCTGTGGGACATCTCGGCTGAGCTGTCGGGGATCGACCCGTCCAACGCGTTGAGACCGCCCCGGCCCGGCTCCGCCGGCCCCGATCCGGCGGAGCGGCCAGTTGACGAGGGCTGGTCGGTGCGATGACAACCAGCACGCTGTCACGGGAAAGTGTGGCGCGGCGGTACGGGGCGAACCCAGGGATCGGCCGTCGACGCATCAGCAGGAGTGAGGCACGATCCGAAGGCCGGACCATAGAAGCTCCTGGCCCGCCTGCGCGGCTGCGCGATCCGCAGGCAGAGCTGTCCGCGCTGTTGAGGACGTGGCGTAGACGACTGACCCCGGCTGACCTGCCGGTGGTCGACCCGTACCCACGTCGACGGAAGCAGGTCGTAAGCCAGTACGACATCGCCTATGCGCTGGGAAGCACACCCTACTGGTACGGAGAACTGGAACGAGGGCGTGGGCGCGGTAGGCACACCGACGATTATCTCGACAGGGTTGCCGCCGTTCTGCGGCTCAGCGACCGCGAGCGGGAGGTCCTGTACCGCCTAGCCGTCGGGCGTGTGCCGGCTGGAGAGCAGAAGCCCGCCGACCCGCCGCGGATCAGCTCGGCGATGGGCAGATTCGTGCGCAGTCAGCCGTACCCGTGCATGGTCGTCGACAACGCCTTCACCGTTCGGGCGCACAACGCTCGATCGGCGAGCTGGTTTCCGTGGTTGAGGAGCGATGCGCCTAACCTGATGCGGTGGGCGTTCACGGACCCGTCCGCGCGGCAGCAGCTCGACCGGTGGGAAGAGGAGTGGGTGCCGGCGCTCCTGGCTCAGCTACGCCTCGCTTACATACGCGACCCTGAGAACACGGCGCTGGCCGAGGTCATCCGGGACATCATGGCGGTAAATGATCTTGTGCGGTGGCGTTGGGACAACCTCCCCAGCGTCGAGGACGACGGGACGCCGGTGCGAGGTGTCAGGGTCATGGCCGGCGCACCGGTCAAGGTGGGGATCCTCTACTGCTCCCCTGAAGGATGTTCCGGCGTTCGCATGCTGACGATGGTGCCCATCGAACCGGCTAACGTAAGGCGGTAGCTGGGGCGTCTGTGGTGCCGGCTGGACTGGCTGCCACGCCTGCGTGCGAGGCGTGATCCGGCACGTAGGCGGGGGATAGCTGACGGGGCAGGGCGAGGGGGGTGATGCCGGCGGCATCACCGTGGGCCGGGCCGCGCGCCGTGGTGACGATTCGGCGTGGGCGGTTGCGGGCGGAGAAACCCGAGCGCGCGGACACACCGATGAGCAACCCCACCACGACGACGCAGATCCCGCCAACCTGCGTCACCGGCGGCATGGCGTGATCCTGGATCGTCATCGTGGTAATGGCGGCTAGCGGCACTAGGCCCACGGTCAGCGCGCCATGCTCGACGGTCGCTAGCTGGATCCCTCGGAACCAGCACCAGAAGCCGACGCTGGTCAAGGCGACTCCGAGGGAGAGCAGCACGAGCCATTCCGTGAGGGTGGGCAGTCGCCAGGACGGCGGTTCGCCAGCGGCCAGTGACGCCGCTGTCAGCAACGGCACCGCGAGGGCGCAGCTGTACGCTGACAGCCGCACCGGGCCGATCCGGGGGAGCAGTTTGGCGGCGACGAGCGCGAAGGAGACATCGCCGAGGAGCGCTCCGACGGCCGCTGCTAGGCCGAGCGGACTGGCGTGCCCGGTGCCGTGGACCAGTGTGGTTCCCGCGACGACGATTCCTGCGGCCACGAGCAGACGCGCGCTCGGAGCGTGTCGACGAATGAGCGGTGCCAGGATGGCAACCGCCACTGGCACCGCGCCGACCACGGTCGATACGGTCGCCGCGTCCGCGTGGCGCAGCGCCACCACGAGGCAGGTGTTGTAACCGGCCAATCCTGCGGCGGACAAGATGGCCAACCAGCCCCACTCGCCGCGTGTGAGACAGACGTTGGTCGCTGACCGCATGGTGCCGGGCAACGCCACGGAGACGAGCATGGCTGCGGCTAGGGCGACTGCGGCGATGGCGTACCGGATCGCCTGACCGGCGAACACCGGGTAGTCCAGCAGCAGCCGAGTCGAAACGATCGACGCTCCCAGCATGAGCTGAGCGACCGCACATAGCGCCATGCCAGCGAGGACAGACGATCTCATCAAAGCCGGCATCAGCGGGTGGATCGTGACTTCGGCGAACCGGTGCATGCACGCATGCGCGTCCTTCCTCCTGCGAGCGGGCCAAGCTGGCATCGCTGCTGAGCTCAGGCTCCGAGACGCGTGACCGCGTCGCTAGCGACGCGCAATAGGGCTACTGACAGTTGGCCTCGGCCGGGTAGCTCAACTGCCCCGAGCTCTAGCAACGAGGGCTAGTGAGCGAGCGATCACCCCGGCGAGGCTGAATCCGCCGTAAGCGCGCTTCGGCAGCGAGCACAACGAATTCGGGCCCGAGCTGCCCTCCACTCCTGCGCTTACGGACGGGCCCTCCATTCGGGGGAAAAGAGGTATCGATGCGCAGCGTCATCCGCAAGTCCCGCCCATTACAGGCCGCACTGCTCACCGGGGCCGCCGTCACCGCGACCCTCGGCGTCGCCGCAACGCCCGCGCACGCCGCCTCGGCGAGCTGCACCGCGCCCTACTTCTACGGGGGCTGGTACCGGACGTGCACCACCGGGTCCATCCCGGCCAACTCCTCGGGGCACTTCATCGACGTCCATGTCGGCCCCGCCTGCCAGGGGTCGCCTTGGAAGGTCTGGGACACCGTCACCGGCGTGACGGTGGCCAGCGGAAGGGACGACGCCAACCGCCGGGTCTATGGCCTCTACGGGAACTCCTACAAGGCCAAGCTCACGGATGCCTGCTGGCGCGACAGGATCAGCATCGACAACTATCGCTAGGGCGTGCCGGGCCGCGGAGCGCGGTGCCCTCGTCGTAGAAGGCGGCGGACCGGTGCAGCACCGTGTCACATGCGGCTCTCGTTCGGTGCGGTGATGCCGTCGGCATCACCGCGCCGCGCGGTCGGCCGCATTCACTGAGGGCTGGCTGGCCTATCAGGCAACCGGCGTCCAATGCCAAGGGCGGGGCCCCTTTTCGCCGCGTATGCAGGTCAGCCGGTAACGTGCTTGTCCGGTCAGGTGGCGATGCTGGGCGGCCATTTGCGCGGCGAACGTGACCTTTCGCAGCTCCCGCGTGTCGCGCAGGACTGTGTAGCCCTCCCACTCTGTGACGTCGTGGCCGTAGCGTGTGCAGAATTGCGCCCACTCTTCTGCCGACAGGGAACCGAACGTGAAGTGGTCAACGGCAATGGATGCAAGATCCCATTCAGGAGGCCCGTAGGCGAACCGTTCCAGATCGAGCACGACCGGACCGGTTGCGGTGGCGACGATGTTGCCGCCCCAGGCGTCGCCGTGCACCGCCGCAGGTGGAAGACCAACGGGCAGGTTCTCATACTGCTCGGTCAGGCGCTGAAGGTGAGCAAGGAGCCATTCGCGCTCGTCGGTGTTGAAGACCGTGGTCTCGGCGATGCGTTCTTTGAGCCGTACGAACGGCGCCAACGCCGGCAAGGCGAGATCCGGTGGTGGCTGGAGTCGGTGGATCTGCCGAAGGATGTCCGCGACCTGGTCGACGCTTCCCTCGCGGTGGTCGGGCAGTTCCCGCCAGAATGTCACGGCTCGACCGTCGACCTGTACTGGCTGGGCAATGCCGGGCACGACTCGGACGACAGGGATGCCAGACTCTTGCAGCCACCGAGAGACCCGGACCTCCTTGGCTGCTGCGTCTGTTTGTCCGGGTCGCGCAACGCGGGCGACGACGGCACCGGGAAGCCGGTACAGGACGTTTTCCCCTGCCCGGACCAGCTCAGCGCCGGTGGCGTCGAGCCCGACCTGCTGGCAGGCTCTGGTGAGCGCTGCGATGGCCTCGGTCATGCAACCGCCCTGACCGTTGATTGAATCTGCGTGCGCAGCGCGTGAACCTCGGGGATGCCCGTGTGAGGCCCGGCCAGGCGATGCAGTTCGCGAAGATCCTCAGCGGCGCGGAGAGAGCGAACGGTGCCAGCGTCATTGAGCGCGAGCTGACCGATGTGCGCGGCTTCGTGAGGATCATCTTGGGCCATGGTGAGGGCGGCAAGTTTGGTGCGGGAGATCGCTCTGGAGCGTGCGAACTCTGGCTGGTGATGCTCGACCGAGTACCGGAATCGGCTCGTGGCCTCGGTTGGAAGCTTGGTGTTCATGGCAACGTCGTACAGCGCGTGAGCGGTGTCGCCGTGGTGCTGGGCCTCGTCGTAGAAGCGCATCCAGGGCGGGTCGTCGACCGGCTCCGAGTGAGCAAATGCCTCGTCTGCCGCTCCTACTGCCGCTAGCGCATCCTGGGCACGAGCCGGACCAAGCTTGGCCAGGGCGCGAGCGCGGACGGTATGAAGCATGGCGCGTTCTGTCGCGGTCAGCCGTTCGGCTCGCACGAGCCCCATCTCGACGTAGGTGAGGCCCTCGTCGGGCTGCCCACACCAGATAGCCTGGCGAGCCATGTAGGACAGCAGCAGGCCACGTTGGTGCCAGTTCCCGCCGACCTCCGCGCATTGCAGCGCGAAGGCGAATCTCCTCCGCGCGGCATCGTGTTCGTAGGCGTCGAAGAGCATGAACGCGACCACACCGGCTAGCTGTGCCATGGCGGTGTGCAGGTCGGCGTGGAGCTTCGGCGGGCACGAGCGTTGGAGGAGCTGCGCGAGCCGACGCAGCTTGTCGTCGGCGATCTCACGGGCGAGGGCGCCACCGTGACTGTTATCCCAGTGCTCGAAGATGTCCGCCGCTTCGACGACCTGGTTGATGTGCTCGCGGCCAATCCGTTGCGGTAGTTCGTGTGATGGCTCGGCTCCCAGCAGCGTCATCGCGGGAGAGCTGACGACGCCAGCTCCCACCAGCACCCCCAGCATGCCCAGCATGTCTCGTCGGTCCACGCTATCGACGTTAGCCGAGTTCGCAGCGCGCGGATTATAGAGGCCGAGCTCCTCGTCGCGCTGCGCGCCGAGGGCGGCCCGCAGGGCGGCTCGGTACTCCGCCTTGGGCCAATGAATTAGTCCGTCTTCGAGCTTGCCCAAGTAGTTGGCGTTGAAGGCGCTACGGCTGCGCCGATGCGGATCCGGGTACAGCACCTCGTTGACCAGCGCTGCCAGCTCGGATCGAGACATGGGCTCTCCGGGATGCCGGCGAGAGGGAATGCGCTCACGTGCCGAGCGGAGTAGCTGGTTCTTCACTATGCGGCCCCGGGGTCAGCGTCAGGCTGCTTCGAACCGCGCAGCCCTTGAACAGTTCAGTTGCCGTGATTGGGACAGCATGGCACTGTGCGTCACACTTTCTCAAGCCCTGCGTGAGGTCGAGCCTGATCGCTGTCTTGGCTCTCCGAACAAGACAGTTGGGCCGGCCTTGGTGCGGCCGGCCCAACTAGCAGGAAGAGCTTCGAAAGCTATAGATCAGGAAGGGTCGAACACGCCTTCGCGTACGTCGCCGAGGAAGGCACGCCATCCATCGGTCGGGAAGAGGAGGGTCCCTCCGGTGCGATCCTTGGTGTCCCGGACGCCGACCGTGGCCGCGTCATGGGCAACCTCGACGCAGTTGGCGCCGCCGCTACTTCTGGTGGACTTCCGCCAGTTGGTGAAGTTCGGGTCTCTCACGCTGCTCTTCCTGTCGGCTCAGTGATCTTCTCGGCGGTCTCCTGTAGAAACCGCACGCTCTGTTGTGGTGCAAGCGCGGCATCGCTCAGCCGCTCGTACAGGTCAAGGTAGTGGTTCACGGCATCAGGGCTGGTCAGCACGAGGTCGTCGGTGACCGTGTCGACGGCGACGACGACTGGGTCCTGCGGGTCCGGGTAGGTGTAGATCGAAAACCCTGAGCGCGGCACCATGTGGCCGGTGATCTGGCCGTCGACGGGCAGGATCCGCACACTGATCTTGGCGTCCGTGGTGGCCTGATTAGCGATGTGGATCAGCTGATCCCGCAGAACCGGAAGGGCAGTAGCAGGACGGCGGACCGCCAGCTCATCGATGACCACCTCGTAGGTAGGGCCGTCCGGGCGATGAAGCACTCGCTGCCGTCCGATACGCGCCTCGACCGCCTGATCGGGATCAAAATGCGCCGACCAGTCGGCCTTGTCGACGCCCGCTCGGGCCCGCGTGAACTCGCCGGTTTGCAGCAGCCCAGGCAGCAGTGTCATCTGGTATTCACGGATGGTTGATGCGCCTGCCTCAAGGTTCGCGTACAGCGCCTGGCGGGCTCCCATCTCACTGGCCGCCGACTCCCACCATCCTCGCTCGCTGGCCTGTCGAGCGATGGTCAGCAAGGTGGTCCATGCCTCTCCGGTGACCTTGAGATGCTCCAGAATCTTCATCACGTCG
Source organism: Micromonospora sp. RV43 (assembly GCF_001029515.1). Lineage (NCBI taxonomy): Bacteria > Bacillati > Actinomycetota > Actinomycetes > Micromonosporales > Micromonosporaceae > Micromonospora > Micromonospora sp. RV43. The sequence continues at coordinate 43,466 of NZ_LEKG01000027.1, forward strand.
TTGGGGTTCGGCCTCATTCGGCCGTTCTCCAGCCGCGACACGGTAGTCCGCGGTAGACCGGCCGCCCGGGCCAACGCCTCGGATGACATCCGCCGCTCCTGGCGTAGCGCAGCCAGCTCAGCCGCCAGCCGCAGCCGCCGGACGTACGTACTGATCACCAGCACCTCCGACTGACGCCCAAAGTGAACTGTGCAGAGACGCGGACGTCGCCGGCCCGAGCGTACATCTGAACTGTCCGTGCCGTAACCCTGTGCGATCGGGATGGTGTGGGATGCGCTGAGCATCCCTCCATCCCCAACCATCCCCATCCCTCCCTACCTGAACGTCTTCCCTCGCCATCAGCCGGTAGGCCACCGTTGGTCGGCAGGTGACGTTCGCCACCAGGGCGATAGCGGACCGTGACGCGTTGGTTTCCCGCCCCGTGAGCTGACCGGATCCGATCGTCCAGGTTGCGGTGTCGAGAGGAGCACTTCATGGGAGAGGCAGTGCTGCTCGCCGTCTTCCTGGTCGGGATGGTCCTCGGTGGCGCCGCCGGCTGGCTCGTGAGGAAGAGATCCAGCGGCTGGTGCCGCTCGTGCGGAGGGCCGATCTCACCCTCCAGCACGGCTATTGAGCGGCGGTCGGCGTGAGCCGTTTCCCCAGCAGCTGGCGGTCCGACGTCAGCGGCACGACTACAGGAGTGGGGTTGGACAGGACTGCGAGGCAGGGCTCCGCCGTGAGAACAAGGCGGTTGGCCGACATGCCTGTCCGGGTCAAGGCGGCCCTGATTGTGGTGCCGACCGCACTGGCTGCGGTGCTCTCGACAGGGTTCGGGCTTTGGTCCTCGGTGGAGGAGGCTGGAGCTGCGCGACGCGCGGGAGACATGTTCGCTGCTAGCGCAGCCGGCGCAGAGGTGACACAGCGGTTACAGGTCGAGCGGATCGCCGCGGTGGGTTTGCTGCTGCCTGGCTCGACTGTCACGCCAGCCGCTTTCGAGCGCGCGGTCCAGGACACGGATCGAGCGGTATCCCGGTTCGACGAGCAGAGCAACCGGCTTGATGACATCCCGGAGTCCGTGCGAGCGGCGTTGGCCAGGGTGGACGCCGGCTTAAGAGACGTGGGAGCGCAGCGGCAGCGGGTGCGCGGTGATGGGTTGGCATCGTTGTCGGCGGTGGCCTTCGGTTACCGAGGGGTAATCGCTGATCTTGACGACCTGCTGCCCGCAGTAGCGCAGAGCGGGGTGACTCCTCAGCTCGCGGATGAGATACGAGCGTCGGCGGCGTTGTCGCGTGCTCGGGAGTCGGTGGGCCAGCAGCAGGTGGCGGTGTTGCAGGCGTTGGCGGCGCGGCGGTTGACCCCGGCGCTACATGCCGAGGTTGTGGCCGCTCGCTCTGCACAGGACGAGGCGCTGCGTGAGTTCGACGCGTTGGCGCGGCCGTCGTGGCAGGCATTGGTGGGTCGGACGTTGACCGGCCCGGACGTGCTGGCGGCTGTACGGCTGGACGGGGCGGTGTCGGGCACCGGCGTGTACGAGCCGGTACGGCTGCCGGGCGGTGCTGAGCAGTGGAGCCGGGTGATGACCACCCGGGCGGACCTCCTGGCCCAGGTGCAGTCGACGGTAAACGGCGACATTGGGGCTGCCGCCGATGACCTGTGGATGGAGCAGGTTCGCGCAGCGGTGGTGCAGGCCAGTGTGCTGACGGTGATGTTGGCCGTTGCCGTGCTCACCGCGTTGCGGGTGGCGCGGTCGTTGGTTGGCCAGCTGTCGATGTTGGAGCAGGGTGCGCGGCGGGTCGCGGACGTCGAGCTGCCGGGCCTGGTCGGACGGCTGCGGGCGACCTCGGACCCTGCGGAGGCTCAGCGGTTGGCCGAGGGTGCTGGCGGGGTGGCGGTGCCGGTGGTCGGCCGGGACGAGGTGGGCCGGGTCGCAGACGCCTTCAACGGGGTTCTGCGCTCGGCGGTGGACGCGACGGTGGATCAGGCGCGAGGCCGGGCTCTGGTAAGCGCGATGATCACGTCGATCGGGCGGCGGGTGCAGGCGCTGACGGAGCAGCTGCTGGGCAGCATCGACACCCTCGAACGGGACGAGGAGGATCCGGACCGGCTGGCCAGGGTGTTCGACGCTGACCAGCAGGCAACTCGTCTGCGCCGCTACGGCGCGAACCTGCTGATCGTCGCCGGTGGTGGCCCGGGCCAGGTGCAGCGACAGCCGGTGGAGCTCGGCGACCTCATCAACGCGGCGTTGTCGGAAACCGAGGGCTTCGCCCGGATCAGTGTGGAGCGGCTGGTCGAGGTCGAGATGGACGCCCGCGCGGTCGACGCGGTCAAGTCCATCCTCGCGGAGCTGCTGGACAACGCTACCCGGTTCTCCGCCGACCAGGTGCGGGTGTTCGCGGTGTGGGCCGGGCGCGACGTGCAGATCCTCATCGTCGACTCTGGTCTCGGGTTGGTCCCCGAGCAGTTGGAGCGTGCCAACGCGCTGTTGGCGAGCCCGGAGGTGGAGGTCGCGGTCACCGACCAGATGGGTCTGGTCGTGGTTTCCCGCCTTGCCCGCGAGTTCGGCGTGAAGGTGCGGCTCAACCCGAGCCGGCCGACCGGTATCACGGCCGAGGTGACCGTACCGGCCGAGTACGTGACCCGGGTGCACGTACGGGAGATTGTCGTTCCCAGCCAGATCCAGCGACGGCCTCAGCAAACGTTTGCGCCGCCGGTCAATGCGGGTTCCGCGCCGGTGCCGCCCATTCCGCGAACCGGTAGCGGCTGGACCGGGCCCACCCAGTCGTCCCCGACGGTGCCGCCGTCGGACGCGACGATGGAATTGCCGCTGGTGCGCCGCGAGCGAGGTCCGCTTCCGTTACCGGCGGGCACTGCCCGGCCGGCGGATACCCCGATGTTTCGGGAGATGGCGGCCCGGTCGCCGTGGCTGTGGCCGCAGAACGGCGACGGGCACGGTGGGTTTCGAACCGCGGCCGACGCGGGCTGGCAGGCCGCGGCGACCACCGCTGAGCCGGCTACCGATGGGCGTACCACGTCCGGTCTGCCACGGCGTCGTCCCCAAGCGCACGTGGTGCCGGGCGGGATACCGACACAGCGCACCCACTCCGAGCCTTCCGCGCCGATCGATCCTGCGGCGATCCGGGCGCAGGTCGCCGGCACGTTACGCGGTCTGCGGGCCGCGTCTCTCACCCCTCCCCTCTCGACAGGAGAACGCCGATGAGCGTCACCACTGCCACACCCCGCAATCCCCAGCTCTCGATCGTGCTGGACGGCTTGGCCCGGCAAATTCCGGCCGTGGCCCATGTCGTCGCGGTGTCCGGTGACGGGCTGCTGCTGGCCAGCACCGCCGGTTTGGACAGCGACCGGGGTGACCAGCTCGCCGCGATCGTGTCCGGTCTGGTCAGCCTGGCCCGCGGTGCCACCGACCTGCTGGAGACCGGCGGTGTGCAGTTCCAGATGCTGATGATGAACGACGGCATCCTCGTGGTGCAGCAGGTGCCCGACGGAACCTCGCTGGCGGCCTTGGCCCGCACCGACTGCGACCCGTCCCTGGTCGCCTACGAACTGGCGGCCCTCGCGGCCCGGATCGGCGAGCAGGCCAAGCCGGGACCCCGCACCGCCGGCTGACTCGCGTGCGGGCGGTGATGAGCGTGGACAGGGACACCAGCGTGACAGACGGCCGGGCCTCGGTGGTCACAGTCCTGGTGGCGGGCGGCCCAGAAGTGGGCAAGACCTGCTTCCTGCGGGCCGCCAGTCATGGCCACGCGGTGCTGGCCGGCCAGCCGGGCAGCGTGTGGGAGATCGGCTACGCCGCGCTGCCTAACGGCGCCACCATCGCGCTGCGCACGACCCCCGATCAGCGGCGCTGGTGGTGGATGTGGGGCCAGCTGAGCGCCGGTGCCTTCGGCGCCGTGGTGTTGGTCGACACCACACGGCTGCCCGCTTCGTATCCGGCACTGGACTGGCTCGACGCCCGCCGCCTGCCGTATGTAGTCGCGATCAACCGGCCGCTTGGCGGCACCCGCAACCGTCGTGAGATCCGCGAGGCGTTGCGGGTCGCGTCGCACGTCCCGGTTCTGACCTGCGACGCCACCGAGCCGGCCTCCGTCCTTGCCGTCCTGGACCACCTTCTCACCGCCGAGCGCACCGGCAGCCACCCATCCGTGATGCCGCCGGCATCACCCCTGGCCGCGAGAAGCAACCTCATCGCCCCTGAACACGGCCAGTACCGGCGCATCCCTGACGCGAACCCGTTGACGAAAGGATTCCTGTGACCCCTCAACAGACCACCGGCCGATCTCGGTGGCGGCTAGCGATCGCCACCGCCGTCGCCGCCTTGCTTCTCGCTGTCTCCGGATGCTCCGGGTCCAGCCTCGGCGGCTCGGACGCCAGCGGCGAGGAGATCCGCATCGGCCTGATCGTGCCGAAGTCCGGCCCCTACAAGGCGATTGGCGACGACCAGGCCGCCGGGTGGCGGCTGGCCCTGGACAAGTTGGGCGGCAAGCTCGGCGGTCGACCCGTGAAGGTGATCGAGGCCGACGAGGGTGACGGCAAGGCGGTCGCGCTCGCGTCGGCGCGCAAGCTGATCGAGCAGGACAAGGTCCTCGCCTTGGTCGGCGGCGGGACCGCGGACACGGTGCAGACCCTGTACCCGCTGCTGAAGGAGTCCGGGGTGCCGCTGATCGGCACCGGCGGACGCCCCTCGACGGTAGAGGATCCCACCTACCTGTGGTCGACGTCGTGGTTGAGCCAGGAGACCGGCGCGTCGATCGCCGGCTACCTGCGCCAGAAGGTCGGCGAGGGCCGAGTGTGGGTGATCGGCCCGGACTACATCGGTGGCCACGACCAGATCAACGGGTTCGTCGACCCGTTCCGCAAGGCCGGCGGGAAGCTGGCCAACCCGGGTGGAGAGCCGACGTGGACGCCGTGGGCACCGGCCCCGACCACCGAGTTCTCCCCGTACCTGACGAAGATCAAGGAATCCGATGCGGCTGCGGTCTACACCTTCTACGCCGGCGCCTCTGCGGTGGAGTTCGTCAAGCAGTACCGGCAGTACGGCATCACCACGCCGCTGTACGCCTCGGGGTTCCTCACCGAAGGCCCGTCGCTGGCGGCGCTGGGCCCGGCGGCGAAGGGGATCTACACGGCCCTGAATTACTCCACCACCCTGGACAACGCGGCGAACAGGGACTTCGTGCGCCGCTTCACGGCGGCCAACGATGGAAAGCTGCCGAATCTCTACCACGTGTGCGCGTGGGACGCGGCGCTCGTGCTGGACAAGGCCATCGCCGAAGCCCTCGCCCGCCCCGACGCCACGGCGGCCACACCAGCACCCACGGCGTCGCCGGTGCCTGGCAGCTCCACGGCGGTCAGTCCGGCCGCCTCGTCCGCTGCGGTGGGCGGGGGGAGTGGTGAGCTGACCGGGCGCTCGCTGACGGCGGCGCTGTCGCGGGTCGGGTCGATCGACTCGCCCCGGGGTGCCTGGCAGTTCGGGCCCAAGAACCACACCCCGGTGCAGGCGTACTACCTGCGCGAGGTCGCCCAGGACGGGCAGGTGTGGGTCAACCGCACCGTGCAAACCCTGACCACTCTCGGCTCCTGACCCCGGAAGGGACAGACACGATGACGACGAGAACCGCTGGCGATCAGACCGCCGGGTACATGTTCGACAACGCCACCGACGAGGCCACCAACCAGCTGCGGTTCCTCGGTGAGATCCTCGACCCTGGCACCCGTCGGATCCTGACCGAGGTCGGGCTGAAGCCGGGCTGGAACGTCACCGACGTCGGCGCCGGGGCGGGCACGCTGACCGCCTGGCTGTCCGAGCAGGTCGCCCCGGGCGGACGTGTCACCGCCGTGGATCTCGACCCCCGCCACATCCCGTCCGGGCCCAACATGATCGTGCGGGCCGGCGACATCCGTCAGATGGAGCTGGAGGGGTCGCAGCAGGCGGTCGTGGCGCGGCTGGTGCTGATGCACCTGCCCGAGCGGGAGCAGGTCCTCGCCGAGCTGGTGGGGGCTCTCGCTCCGGGTGGGGTGCTCGTGGTGGCGGACTGGGACTGCACGTGGCGGGACATGATCCGCCGCAGCCCCAGCCCTCGCGCCACCGAGCTGATCGAGCGCTTCCATGACGCGCTGCTCGCCTTCGGGGAGTCGAGGGGGGCGGACATGGGCTGGGCCAAGCGGGCACCGGAGGTGATGCTGCGCGCCGGTCTGGTCGACGTCGACAGCCGCATCGAGTCCCGGTCGTGGCGCGGTGGCACCGGCATCTGCCTGCTGCACCGCTCCAACTCGATCCAGCGCGAGGCGGCGTTGCTCGACGCCGGGATGACCCGCGACGAGCTGGCCGAGCTGCGGGAGGTGCTGATGGACCCGGAGCTGGTGTTGTCGGGCTACCTGATGCACACCACCGTCGGCCGCCGCCCCACCACGGCCTGACCACCACCGCACCCGGAAGGGAGGAGTGCCGTGGGCCTGAACGGGCTCGTCAACCCCTACACGGTCACCGCGCTGGACGGTGTCGCGTACGGGCTGCTGCTGTTCACCATCGCCGCCGGGCTGACGTTGATCGTCGGCGTGGCCGGGGTGTTCTCGATGGCCCACGGCACCCTCTACCTCGCCGGCGCCTACCTCGCCTGGCACTTCGCCGACGGCGGCTGGGCCGGCCTCGCCCTCGCCTTGGCCGCCGCAGTGGTGGTCGGCGGGCTCGGGGGAGCGGGTCTGGCCGCCGCGGTGCGCCCGCTGACCAGCCGTCCGCTGGATCAGGTGCTGGCCACCCTCGGCATCGCCTACATCGCCGCCGACCAGTTCAGCACGATCATCGGTGCGGAGCCGCGCTCGGTTGACCCGCCCCGGGCGGTCGCCGGGTCGGTCAGCCTGGGCGACTACCAGTACCCGATCTACCGGCTGCTGTTCATCGCTGTCGGCCTCGCGCTGGTCGTGGCCCTGTTCTGGCTCGTCGAGCGGTCGCGCATCGGGGCGGTGGTGCGCGCGGTGGTCGCCGACCCGGGCATGGCCGCCGCCACCGGCCTGCGCACCGGCATCGTCCGGACCGGGGTGTTGGTCGGTGGGGCAGTCCTCGCCGTGACCGGCGGGGCGCTCGGCGCACCGGTCATCGGCCCCGCTCCGGGAGTGGACACCACCATCCTGGTCTATTCGCTGATCGTCTGCGTCGTCGGTGGCCTCGGCAGCATTCGCGGCGCGCTGCTCGCCGCGCTCGGCGTCGGGCAGATCCTCACCCTCGGCGTCGCCCTCGCTCCCGGCGCTGCCGCATTCCTGCTCGCCGCCGCGATGCTCGCCGCGCTGACCATCCGCCAGCGCACCGAACTGCCGGGACGGCCCGCATGACCACCACTCTCACCCCCACCCC
>NZ_LEKG01000279.1:0-6015 GCF_001029515.1 Micromonospora sp. RV43
CCCCCGTCCCACCCGGCGAGCCTAGACGCGCGACGGCGCGGGCGGGGCCGGAACTCGTCCGGGCCGCCGCCCGCGCCGCCGCGCGGTGCTCAGCCGATGCTCAGCGGTCGAGGACCAGCCCGACCTTCTGGAACTCCTTCAGGTCGCGGTAGCCGCACTTGGCCATCGCGCGGCGCAGGCCGCCGAAGAGGTTGAGCTGGCCGTCCGGCTCGTCGGCCGGGCCGAACAGCAGCTTCTCCATCGAGCCGAGCGGCTCACCGGCCACCTCGAACGCCCCACGGGGCAGCGACGGGTGGCTGGCCGCGGAGTGCCACCAGGCGCCCCCGGCCGGCGCCTCCTCGCACAACGACAGTGGCTCGCCGAGCATCACCGCGTCCGCGCCGCAGCCGAGCGCCTTGGCGATGTCGCCGGAGGTCTGCATGTCGCCGTCGGCGATCAGGTGCACGTACCGGCCGCCGGTCTCGTCCAGGTAGTCGCGGCGGGCAGCGGCGGCGTCGGCGATGGCGGTGGCCATCGGCACCCGGATGCCGAGCACCGACTCGGTGGTCGACCAGTCGTCGCCGCCGATGCCCACGATCACACCGGCCGCGCCGGTACGCATCAGGTGCAGCGCGGTCTTGTAGTCGGTGCACCCGCCGACGACTACCGGCAGGTCCAGGTCGGCGATGAACTCCTTGAGGTTGAGCGGCTCGTCGGTGGTGGAGACGTGCTCGGCCGAGACGAGCGTGCCCTGGATGACCAGGATGTCCACGCCGGCGTCGAGGATCACCGGGGCCAGCGCCAGGGTGTGCTGCGGGGAGACCCGTACCGCCACCGTGCCGCCGCCCTCACGCAGCTCGCGTACCCGCTCGGCGATCAGGTCGGGGCGGATCGGCTCGGCGTAGACCTCCTGGAGACGCTTGGTCGCCCGCGCGTCCTCGCCGAGACCGGCCAGCTCCTCCAGGATCTTGGCCGGGTTCTCGTACCGGGTCCAGAGGCCCTCGACGTTGAGCACGCCGAGGCCGCCGAGCTGGCCGAGCCGGACCGCCGAGGCGGGGCTCATGGTCGCGTCCGAGGGGTGCGCGACGCAGGGGATGCCGAACTGGTACGCGTCGAGCTGCCACGCGGTGGAGACGTCGTCGACGTCCCGGGTGCGGCGGCTCGGCACGATGGCGATGTCGTCCAGGTGGTAGCCGCGCTGCGCGGTCTTGCCCAGCCCGATCTCGACCACGTCACGCATGGGGGACTCCAGGTGGTTTGGGGGTGGTGGTTCAGCGGGAGTGGTAGTTGGGCGCCTCGACGGTCATCTGGATGTCGTGCGGGTGGCTCTCCTTGAGCCCGGCCGCTGTGATCCGGATGAGCTGGCCACGCCGGTGCAGCTCCGGGATGCTCTCCGCGCCCACGTACCCCATCGCGGCGCGCAGCCCGCCGATGAGCTGGTGGGCGACGGCGGAGAGCGGCCCCCGGTAGGGCACCTGGCCCTCGACGCCCTCCGGGACGAGCTTGTCCTCGGCGAGCACGTCCTGCTGGAAGTAGCGGTCCTTGGAGTAGGACTTGCCCTGGCCCCGCGACTGCATCGCGCCGAGCGAGCCCATCCCCCGGTACGCCTTGTACTGCTTGCCGTTGATGAAGATCAGCTCGCCGGGACTCTCCTCGCAGCCGGCAAGCAGGCTGCCGAGCATCACCGTGTCGGCGCCGGCGACGAGCGCCTTGGCGATGTCGCCCGAGTACTGGATGCCGCCGTCACCGATGACCGGCACACCGGCCGGGCCGGCGGCGCGGGCCGCCTCCATGATCGCGGTGATCTGCGGTACGCCCACACCGGCCACGATCCGGGTGGTGCAGATGGCGCCCGGGCCGACGCCCACCTTCACGCCGTCCGCGCCGGCCTCGACGAGCGCCTTCGCGCCCGCGTACGTGGCGATGTTGCCGCCCACGATGTCGATGGAGACGTCCCGCTTGAGCCGGGCGACCATCTCCAGCACGGCGCGCTGGTGGCCGTGCGCGGTGTCGACGATGACGACGTCCACGCCGGCGTCGACCAGGGCACGGGCGCGCTTGTAGCCGTCCTCGCCGACGCCGACCGCGGCGGCGACCCGGAGCCGGCCCGCGTCGTCCTTGGTGGCGTTCGGGTACTGCTCGCTCTTGGTGAAGTCCTTGACCGTGATCAGGCCGCGCAGCTTGCCGCCCGCGTCCACGATCGGCAGCTTCTCGATCTTGTGCTGGCGCAGCAGGCCGAGCGCGTCGTCCTTGCTCACGCCGACCGGGGCGGTGATCAGCGGGGTGCGGGTCATGATCTCGCGCACCGGCGTGGCCGGGTCGGAGACGAACCGCATGTCGCGGTTGGTGACGATGCCGACCAGCTGGCCCTGCCCGTCCACCACCGGCACGCCGGAGATGCGGTAGCGCCCGCAGAGCGCGTCGACCTCGCGCAGCGTGTCGTCCGGGCTGGCGGTCACCGGGTTGGTGATCATGCCGGACTCGGAGCGCTTCACCAGGTCGACCTGGAGCGCCTGGTCCTCGACGGAGAGGTTGCGGTGCAGCACGCCGATGCCGCCCTGGCGGGCCATGGCGATCGCCATCCGCGCCTCGGTGACGGTGTCCATCGCGCTGGACAGCAGCGGCACGGTCAGCTCGATGTTGCGGGTGAGGCGGGTGCGGGTGTTGACGCGGCTGGGCACGACGTCCGACTCGCCCGGCTGGAGCAGGACGTCGTCGAAGGTCAGCCCGAGCGGCACCACCCGGGCCGAACCGGCCGGCAGCTCGGGCAGATGGCCACCCAACTCCCCGCCGTCGGTGCCGGCCGGGATCTCGGTGCTGGGCGAATTCTCCACGATTGCTCCCCTGAGCTGGTCGTACGGGCTGCAGCGAGGCGGCGCGCGGGGGCACCGGCAGGCGTCTGGTGACGGCGCGTCGCCTCATCGTACCCACTTGCCCGTCCGCGCCCGGGAAGCGGCGGGCCCGAGGGTAGGCCGGGCCACAGCACGGGCTGGGGCGGGCTTTCCGGCGGCGCGGGGTCTACGGTGAAGGGGTGCACGACGAGCCCATCGACCCGTTCAACGGCGACCCGGCCGATCCGGCTGCCGGCCTGCACGATCCCGGCGACGACGACGCGCTCGACCCGCTGAGCGAGGTCGAGCGCCAGGACGTCCTGGAGGATCTCGCCGATCTGGAGATCTACCAGGCGTTGCTCCAGCCGATCGGCGTGCGCGGCCTGGTGATCGAGTGCGAGGACTGCCGCGAGCCGCACTACTTCGACTGGGACCTGCTGCGCGGCAACCTGCGCCACCTGCTCAACTCGGGGCGTCCCCGGGTGCACGAGCCGGCCTACGACCCCGACCCGGACCACTACGTGAGCTGGGACTACGCCCGCGGCTACGCCGACGGCGTGCACGACACGCTCACCGAGGGCACCGACGACTCCGCGCAGGAGTGATCCCGGCGCGGGTCAGGCGACCAGGCCGGCCCGGAACCCGGCCGCCACGGCGTGCGCCCGGTCGCGCGCGCCGAGCTTGCGGAACAGCCGCCGGGCGTGCGTCTTGACCGTGTCCTCGGAGACGAACAGCTCCCGCCCGATCTCCGCGTTGCTCTTGCCCTCGGCCATGCCGAGCAGCACCTGAAGCTCCCGCTCGGTCAGCCCGATCGCGCTGCGCGGCGACCGCGCCGGCCGCTGGGCCGCACCGGGCCGGGGCGCCTCCGCGCCGTCGGCCGCCGCCGGGTCGTCCGGGTCCTCACCCCGCTGCACGGGCACCACTGTGGGCAGGCCCGCCGCGTCCACCGGCGCCGTCGCCGGCCAGCCGGGCCCACCCTGGGTACGCCCCGGCGCCGCCGGCCGGGTCGGCCCGCCCACAGCCGCCGCGTCCCGGGCGGTGTCCGCCACCCGGTGCCTGTTGCTCCGCCCGGGGGCGGAGAGCAGCAGCAGCGCCTTGGCGACCGCGCTGGTCAGGTCGTGGTCGGCGTTCTGGATCAGTCCGCGCGCCCCGGCGCTGATGGTGGCCGCCGCCGACTCCGACTCCTCGGCGCCGAGCAGCAGCACCGCCGCCTGCGGGGCACGGGCCAGCACCCGCCGGACGAAGCCGGCGCTGTCCGGACGGGTCAGGGCGGTATCGGCGAGCACCACGTCCACCGGGCGCTCGGCGAGCCGCAACATCACCTCCGGATCGGAGACGGCCGTCCGGACGACGCCGGACAGCCCGAGCCGCGCCGCCGCGGAGGTCAGATGCTGGGCCGCCAATGGTGTCCGAACGCACACAAGAACACTACGCACAGTGGTCTCCTCTCCGACTCAGAGCAGACCATGCGGAGGTGGGCTCGGGAGGGGGTTCCGGGCAATCATCCGAACTTTTCCGACAGATGGGGCATATGCCGCCGAGTGTCCGAGGTTTTCGATCACAGATGTGTGAGGCGCGGACCGCTCGGGTACCGAGGGGTTCATCCGGAACCGGCATCCCGCGCGGACCGCCGCCCGGTAGCTGGCAACGAACATTCTCCGCGGTGCCGCGCGGGAGGAGGGGTGCTGATGTCGAACGTACGTAGGCTGCCTGGACCGATCGACGAGCTCTGGGACTGGCAGCGGCTCGGAGCCTGCCGTGGCCGCGACAGCGCGCAGTTCTTCCACCCGGACGGCGAGCGCGGCTCCTCCCGGCTGCGCCGCGAGATGGGTGCCAAGTCGGTCTGCCGTGCCTGCCCGGTACGCGCCGAGTGCGCCGCCCACGCGCTCTCCGTACGCGAGCCGTACGGCGTCTGGGGCGGGTTCAGCGAGTCCGAGCGGCTGCGGCTGCTCGCCCTCGGCTGGGAGGACCTGGCCGACCGCCGGCAGACCAAGGTGGACATCGCCCGGCTGGAGGCGCGCCTCGGCCGGCCGCACAACACCGCCGTGCCGGACCAGCGCAAGGTCGCCTGACCGGCTTCACGACCCCCGACGCCGCGCCCCGGACCCCGGGGCGCGGCGTCGTCGTGTCGTCCCGCCCCGCCGCCCCGCGCGTGATCAACACCAGCTCGGCGAAATGGCTATATCGCGGAGCCTCTGATGCCACCACTTCGGGGAACTGGTGTTGATCTTTCGGGGTGGGGCGGTCGTCAGGTGACCGTGACCCGCACTGTGTGCCAGCCGGTCGCGCCGTCCGGGGCGACCGGGGCGCGCTGTTCCGTCTGGGTCTCACCGGTCGTGTCGGTCGCCCGCACCTGGAGCGTGTGCTCGCCCGGCGTCGCGTCCCACCGCCAGGACCACTGCACCCAGGTGTCCGCCGACACGGCCTGGGCCGGCGTCGCCTCCTGCCAGGGGCCGCCGTCGACGCGTACCTCGACGAGACGGATGCCGCGGTGCTGCGCCCACGCCACACCGGCCACGATCACCGGACCGGCGGCCGGGCGGCTGCGGGGCCGGGGCGTGTCGATCCGGGACTGCGTCTTGATCGGGCCCTGCGCGGACCAGCCGCGCGGCACCCAGTACGCGTCGAAGTCGGCGAAGCTGGTCAGCTCCAGCTCGGTGAGCCACTTGCAGGCCGACACGTACCCGTAGAGGCCGGGCACCACCATCCGCACCGGGAAGCCGTGCTGGATCGGCAGCGGCTCGCCGTTCATGCCGACCGCGAGCAGCGCGTCCCGCCCGTCGCGCAGCACCGAGGTGGGCGTGCCGCAGGTCCACCCGTCGACCGCGCGGCCCACCACCTGGTCCGCGCCCTCCTCCGGGCCGGCCTCGTCGAGCAGTTCCCTGATCGGTACGCCGAGCCAGCGCGCGTTGCCGATCAGGTCGCCGCCCACCTCGTTGGAGACGCAGGCGAGCGTCACGTACCGCTCGACCATCGGGCGGGCCAGCAGGTCGTCGAAGCTCAGCTCGATCGGGTTGCGCACCCGCCCGTGGATCCGCAGCCGCCAGGTGACCGGGTCCACCTGCGGCACCACCAGCGCCGTGTCGATCCGGTAGAACTCCCGGTTCGGCGTCACGTACGGCGCGAGCCGGGGCAGTGACAGGTCGGCTCCGGCCGGCACCTGCGGGGCGGGCGCGGCCCGGGAGGCGGTGACGCTGCCCGCCCC
>NZ_LEKG01000280.1:0-5952 GCF_001029515.1 Micromonospora sp. RV43
GGCTGGGGGGGTCCAGGGGGACGTGCCTACGACGTTTGTCGCTCGTACCCGGTAGTGGTAGGTCATGCCTCGGGCCAGGCCGGTGTTGGTGAAGCCTCGGCCGGTCACGTGGAACGTCGCCGGTTCACGGGTGAAGGCGGCGTCGGTGGCGCGCTGCACGACGAAACCGGCGCCCGGTCCGGCCGGCGTCGGCGCCGACCAGGTCACCGTCACACTGGCGGTGTCCGGCCCGGACACGCTCGCGGTGACGCTCACGCCGGTGGGCGCGACCGGCCGGGCCGGTGTGGTCACGGTGGCCACTGTCGACCAGGGTGAGGCGGCGCCCAGGTACGTCGTGCGTACCCGGTAGTAGTACGTGGTGTCCGGCGCGACGGCCGGGTCCACGTGGGACTCGCCCACGGCGATGGCCGTGGTGCCCGGACCGCTGGTGAACGTCGGGTTCGTGGCCCGCTGCACGTCCACGCCTGTGGCGAAGGAGTGGTTGGCCCAGCGCAGCGCCACCCGCAGCGGCCCGGTCGGCGGCAGCACCGCTGTCACCCGGGTCGGCGCGGACAGGTGCACCGCCGCCGGTACGGCGTTGGACCAGGACGAGCAGCTCACCGCGTTCTCGGCACGGATCCGGTAGTGGTAGGTGACGCCGGGGGTGACTGTGGCGTCGGTGTACCGGGTGGCGGTGGCGGCCACCGTGATCTCGGTCAGTCCGGTGGTGAAGGTGCTGTCGGTGGCGCGTTGCAGCCGGTGGCTCGTCGGTACGGGCCGGCTGCCGTTGCCGGTCCAGGTCAGCGCGATGGCGGGGAGCGCGGTGGCGCTGCCGGGTGCCGGGGTGGCGGTGAGGCCGGTCGGCGCCTTGGGTGCCACGCGCACCACCAGCGGCCGGCTCATGCCCTGGTCGCGGAGTCCGGCCGAGCGGGTCTGCCAGCGGTACTCCCAGCCGAGGTTGACCAGCTGGTTGACCACGACCGCGGGGCGGCCGTCGACCGGGCTGACCGGACCGGCGTCCAGCCGTGCGCCGGCCGGGCGGGTCGGGTCGAGCAGCCGTACGCTGTCGCCGATCTTGAACGGCAGGGCTGGTGGGACGGGACGCAGCGCCACCACGACGTCCTCCCGGGGGTTGACCCGGACGGTGTCCTTCCAGCCCAGCTCGCCCGGGTCGGGCGGGCGGACCGTGCCGTCCCAGCCGACCCGGTTGACGAGCTGGACGTCGCAGCCCTCGATGTGGACGGCATGGGTGCGCGGGGCGTCGCCGACGATCCGCCAGAGCTGGGTGCCGTCGCCGGGCGCGCCGACCGCGACCGCCGGGTCGGTGGCGTGCAGCACCTCGGTGGCCGGGTCGGCCGGTCCCAGCGGCAGGGTGGCCGGGGCGAGCGGCCCGGCGACCGGGTGGCCGACGCCGAGCCGTCCCACCGCGCGGCCGTGCCGGGCCTCGAACACCTGCCCGACCGACTTCACGGCCAGCGGCAACGTGACCGGGGCGGTCGCGCCCGCCGGGGTGAACGTGACCGAGGTGGCCCGCGCGGGAACCAGCGTCGGGCGCGGGGTGGAGGTGCCGATCGCGGTGTCGTACGCGGGTTGCGGCACGATCGGCGGCGGCTGGCTGCGGGCGTACGCCCCGGGTAGCCGCTCGGCGAGCCGCCGGGTGTCGTACGGCTGCGCGGGGGTGCCGGTGACCCGGATCTGGAGCAGCGTGCGGGTGTTCGGGCCGTACCCGGGGCGGGTCGGCGGCAGACCACCGGCGGCGGTCCGGTCGGGCGCGCCGGTGTGGTGGTCGTAGCGGGTGTCGAACCGGGGCAGCGGCGCGGGGCAGTCGTTGTAGAGGATGAGCGTGCTGCCCGGGGCCACCGTGGAGAAGTCCACCACCACGTCGGCGCGTTCGCCGGGGGCGAGCAGCAGCGCGTGCCCGTCCACGTTGAGCACTGTCGGGTCCTGCCTGTCGTACCGGTAGTCCACCGGCCGGTTGGTCAGCACCACGGGGGCGGGGAGCAGGCCGCCCTCGTTGCCGATCTGGATCATCTCGGGCCCGGCCGCGGCCGGGTCGGGCACGCCGCCGTCGCGCCCGTCCGCCGGCCAGTACGCGGGCCGCCCGGGGGCGCGTACCGCCTCGACCATCGGCACCTCACCGGCGTCCGGGTCGGCCGGGCTGCCGTCCTCGGCCCACATCGGCGCGTCGGAGGCGGCCCGGTAGAGCTGGAGGTTGAGCGCGCGGTCCGCGCAGGCGTTGAGGATCCGGAACCGGTACGCCCGCGGCGCGACCTCCAGGTACGGGTAGGCGACGCCGTTGACGAGCGGAGTGTCGCCGTACGCGTCGGGGACCGCCGACGGGTGCGGCACGCCCGGTACCAGCGGCGGCTCGTCCGGGTCGGTGTCGGGGTCGTGGTGCGGGTTCGGCACCGGGGCGACCCACGGGCTGGCGCCGCCGTCCGGGTCGTGAGTCCACGGCCCGTAGTCCCAGCGCCCGGTCGGGTTGGTGCCGGTGAGCCGGTACGGGTTCTGCCGCGGCTGGTAGACGTGCGGGTGCCACAGGCTGCCCTTGGCACCCCAGCGGTCCCGGTCCCAGGTGGGGTCCTGGGCGGCGAGCTGCGCGTCGTCGGGTACGAACGTCTTGTCCTCGATCACCAGCGGGAGCTGGTCGGCGGGCAGCACGCCGTCGTCGACGAGCCGTTCCTCGGCCGGGTCGGTGAGCAGGTAGAGCGCGATCTGCCCGGAGTAGACGGTGAGCCGGGACAGGCCGAGCGTGTTGTCGTGCAGCCACATGAGCCGGCCGCTCTGGTCGTTCGGGAAGTACAGCGTGGTGGCGCCCGCGCCGGGCGGCGGCATGTCCGGCACCGGCGTCACACCCACACCCGTCGGGTACGGGGTGATCTCGCCGGCCGGGGTCACCCACTGCCACGGGTTGCCGGCGCTGATCCACCCGGTCTGCGCGCCGGACAGGTGCGGTACGGCGCGGTTCTGCGGGTACGGCGCGGGACCGTGCGGTCCGGCTCCGGCGCCGTCGACCGTCTCGTCCACGGGCAGGAACAGCTCCCCGGCCCGTCCGGTGGGGAGCTGGTTGATGAACTTGATCCGTACCGGGCGGCCCCGCCGGGCCACGATCATCGGGCCGAGGTGCCAGGGGCGGTCGGGCGGGCCGACCGTGTTGTGCCCGGAGGCGTCGGTGCCCAGGTTGAGCTGGCGGTAGCCGCGCAGCCGGGTGGCGGGCAGGTCGCGGTGCAGGCGCTGCGCGTACTCCTGGAGGCCGATCTCGTAGTAGTCGCAGCCCGGCCAGGTGATGGTGTCCGGGACGGCGACGGGCAGGCGGGCGCCGAGCCCGGCGGTGGCCGGCTGCCCGGGGAGCGGCAGCGGGTCGACGAACTTGCGGATGCCGGTGCCGGGTACCGGGCGGCCGTCCGGGTCGAGCGTGGGCAGCGGGCTGGCGGCGGTGTTCGGCACCGGGCCGAACAGGCGCGGGACGGCGGCCGGGTCCAGGCTCGCAGGCGCCGGGCCGCCGCCGGGTTCCTCGTCACTGCCGCGAGCGGCCGGAACGGCGGGCGCGACGGAACCGGCCGGCGTCGGGTCACCGGTGGGCGCGGTCTCCTCGGCGATGGCGACGACGGCGGCGCGGTCCGGGCGTCCGGGCCGGCTGCGGCGGAACAGCACCATGGCTCTCCCCGGGGTCGGGGCGCGCCGGCCGACACCCCGGCGTGGCGGGCGTACGCGCTGCTGACGATCCGTGAGCGGTCCACCGCAGCATGCGACGTCACAGGGGTGAGGCGGAAGTACCCAATCGTCCCTATCTCGGCCGATCTTGGGCGTTTCGTGGAAGTTCCACGGCGGGTTGGCAGGCCGGACACCAGTAGGTGACCCGTTCGCCCAGTTCCTCCTTGCGAATGGCCGTCCCGCAGCGGCGGCACGGCTGCGCCCGCCTGCCGTAGACGTAGCTGGTGCCGCCCCGGTGCAGCACTCCTGTGGTGCTCTGCGTCCAGCGGCCCCGGTTGGCCGCGAGCAGCCGCTGGGCCAGCGCGACGGTGCCCGGCAGGTCCGGCACCGCGCCCACCGGTGTCCACGGCGACACGCCGCGCAGGAACAGCACCTCACACTTGTAGAGGTTGCCCACCCCGGCCAGGTTGCGCTGGTCGAGCAGCGCCTCACCGATGGTGCGGTCCGGGTCGGCCGCGAGCCGGCGGACCGCCTCGTCGGCGTCCCAGTCCGGGCCGAGCAGGTCCGGGCCGAGGTGGCCGACGAGCGACTCCTCCTCGGCGGTCGGCACCAGCGCCAGCTCGTGCAGGTGGTAGCCGACGGCGACAGCGGCGGGGGAGCGCAGCACCACCCGGATCAGGTGCGCGGGCCGTCCGCTCCAGCGCTCACCCGGGGCGTACGCCCGCCAGGCGCCGTCCATCCGCAGGTGCGAGTGCAGCGTCCACGGCTCGGCGTCGGTGCGGGTGAGGCGCAGCAGCAGGTGTTTGCCCCGGCTGGCCGACTCGCGCACGGTCCAGCCGGTGAGGTCGGTGGTGGCGAGTTGCGGCACGCGGAAGTCGGACCCGGTGAGCCGGGCCCCGGCGAGCGCGCGTTGCAGGACGCGTGCGGTGTTCCAGACGGTGTCGCCTTCGGGCACCCGGCCATTGTCCCCCGGCCGAGCAGAATTCGCATGTGTCGCTATTTGTACTGAGGTTCCACTTGATCTGCGGAAACGCAACGATCAGGGGGTTCTGAGGAGAATGCTGATGGCACCTTCACGACGTCGTACCGTCGTCGCCCTGACCGCCCTGCTCACCGTGGCCGCCGGACTGCCCGGCACGCCCGCGTCGGCCGCGCCCCCGCCCACCGCCGTACCGGCCCGCGCCGCCGCGCCCGGCCCCGAACGCTGGTCCGTCGACCTCGCCGTCGCCGGCGGCGACGACGTCAACGTCGCCTGGCGGTCCGGCCGCCTGCGGCTCGCCGACCCCCGGCCCAACGCCCGCACCCGCCCGGCCGCCGTCGGCGGACCGGTCGCCGAGGGAATCCTGCTGTCCGCGCCGCGCACCCTGGACCGGCCCGCGACCCGGGTACGCGCACAGTTCGCCGCCCGCACCGGCGACGGGGGTACGGCGGTGGCACAGGTACGCGGCTGGCGTGGCCGAGGCTGGACCGAGTGGCGCGACGCCACCGAGGCGGTGTTCGACGCACCGGTCAGCCGGGTGCAGGCGCGCGTCGTGCTGACCACCAGCGGCAGCGCGTCGGAGGCCACCGTCACCGGCCTGACCCTGGCCGCCGACAAGGTCGCCACCACGGCGGTCCAGCCGGCCGCCGCGCTCAAGTACCGGGTGTACACGACCCGGATCGGCCTGGTCGGCGGCATCACCGCCAACGGGCACACGGTGCGTACCCGGGACCACTTCGCGGCGCTGCCCACCCGGCGCGGCCTGTCCCCGCGCAACACCGGCGACTACACCGTCAAGGTCTGCACGACGAACGGCAGCCGCTGCGAGTACGCCCCGGTGTGGGACGTCGGCCCGTGGAACACCCGCGACGACTGGTGGAACCCGGCGTCGATCAGGGAGAACTGGAAGGACCTGCCGCGCGGGCTGCCCGAGGCGCAGGCGGCGTACCAGAACGGCTACAACGGCGGGCGCGACCAGTTCGGCCGTACCGTCCGCAACCCGGCCGGGCTGGACCTGGCCGACGGGACGTTCTGGGACGGGCTGCGGCTCACCGACAACGCCTGGGTGGACGTGACGCTGCTGTGGACCGGCGGCGGGGCGCGGGCGGTGGTCGGCTCCGGGCCGCTGAACCTGCGTGCCGGGGCGAGCACCTCGTACGCGAGCCGGGGCCTGGCCGCCACGTACGCCCACGTGCCGGTGCAGTGCTACGTGACAGGGCAGCGGATCGCCGGCACGTACCGCACGACGACGAGGTGGTACCGCCTGGTGGGCGGCAACTACGTCAGCCACGCGTACCTGTCCTCGATCTACGGCGGCACAGTCCCCCGCTGCTGACGCC
>NZ_LEKG01000281.1:0-5846 GCF_001029515.1 Micromonospora sp. RV43
GTGGTGGGCGCCGCCCCCGCCGGGAGCGGCGCCCACCACCGACCAGGCGAGCCCGCCGCCCGGCGGCGGCACGCCGTTCGCCGGTCCACCACCCGGTGGGTACGCCCCACCGCCCGGCGCCGCCGGCTTCACCACCCGGTACGGCCTGGTACGCCCCCGCGAGGGCCGCTACCTGGCCGGGGTGTGCGCCGCCATCGGCCGGGCCACGAACACCGACCCGGTGCTGTGGCGCGTGCTGCTGGCCGTACTCGGCTTCTTCGGCGGCATCGGCATCATCGTGTACGTCGCCGGTTGGCTGATCATCCCCGGTGAGGGCGACACCGCCTCCCCGGTGGAGGCCATGCTCGGCCGGGGCCGGTCCAGCATGTCCCCGATCACGGTGATCGTGCTCGGCATCGTGGTGGCGCTCGGCTTCGCCTACGTCGTCACCGACGGGTTCCGGGCGATCCTGCTCGGCGCGGTGATCCTGATCGGCGGCGCGCTCCTGCTCAATCGCGAGCAGCGCGGCCCGGCGCAGCGGCCGGCTCAGCCGGCGCCGCCGCACGGTCCCCCGCCGGGTCCGGTACCACCGGTGGCCTGGCCCGCGCCGCCGGCCCCGGCGCCGGGCACCTGGACCGCGGCTCCCCCCGCGGCACAGTGGACCGGCACACCCGCCGGACCGGCACACCCCGCGGCGGCGCCGTCCGGCGGCATGCCCGCCGAGCCCGGCTACCCGCCGGTGTCCGCGTCCGAGCCCGGCTACCCGCCGGCGCCCGCCTCCGAGCCCGGCTACCCGCTGGCGGCGCCGTCCGAGCCGGGGCACCCGGCCACGTCCGACGCGGAGCGCGAGCCGGGCCACCCCGGGCCTACTACCGGCTACCCGACGCTGCCGGCGCCGGGCTGGCCCGCCGCGGCCGGCACCCGGCCGGGCCCGTCCGAGCCGACGACCGTCGCGATGCAGCACGTGACCGGCCCGGTCGCCGACACCGCCACCTGGCCCGCGTACGGCGCGAACCCGGCCTGGCCGGGCGCGCGGGACGCCGGGGCCCGGCTGGACGAGCCGGCCGCCGTGCCGCCGCCCGCGCCGGTGGGCGCACCGCTGCCGCCCGGCGGTTACCGGCCACCGTTCGCCCCGCACGGCCCGTACGCCGGATCGCCGCCCTTTCCGCCACCGGTCCGGCCGCCGCGACCGCCGAAGCGGCCCAAGGAGCGCTCGCCGCTCGGCGCGATCACGTTCTCGCTGATCTTCCTGGCGCTCGGCATGGTCGCAATGCTCGACCTGCTCGACGTCTTCCCGGTCGGCGCCGCCGGCTACTTCGCCGCGGTACTCGCGACCATCGGCCTCGGTCTGCTCGTCGGCACCTGGTTCGGCCGGGCCCGCTGGCTGATCGCCCTGGGTCTGGTGACAGCAGCGGCGCTCGGCATCGCCACCGTCGCCGAGTCCTACGACCGGGTACGCGGCATCGACGGCAACGTCACCTGGGCGCCGACCGACCTGCGCGACCTGGCCGACCGGTACGAGAACAACCTCGGTGACGCGACGCTCGACCTGCGCGGGATCGACTTCGACAAGCAGGACGTCCAGGTGACTGTCGACGTGAACCTCGGCAACGCGACAGTTGTCGTACCGCCGGACGTCGACGTGACCACTGTGGCCGACGTGAACGCCGGCGACGCCACTGTCTTCGGCCGGCGCAGCGGCGGGCTCGGCGGTCGTCAGTGGGAGACCACCGACCCGGGCGCCGACGGTCCCGGTGGCGGCAAGCTGCGCCTCTACGTCCACGTGAACGCCGGCAAGCTGGAGGTGACCCGGTGAAGGCACACCGTACCGACATCGTGTCGTTCGCTTTCGGACTCGTCTTCCTCGGCCTGTCCGTCTGGTGGCTGCTGGCCCGGATCCTCGGCCTCTCCGTACCCCCGGTCGGCTGGTTCCTGGCCGGCGGGCTGGTGCTGATCGGACTGCTCGGGCTGATCGGCGCGCTGCGCTCGGGCCGCCCCCCGGAGCAGCCCACCACGCAGCCCGCGCCGGACGTCACGGTCTCGGCGCCGTACGGCTCCCCGGCCGCAGGCCCGGAGACCGCCGGCAGCGCGGAGACGACCGCCGGCCCGGAGACGCCCGACAGCGCCGACGAGTGGGCCACCGAGGCCACGACCGACTCCGCGGAACCGGCCACCCGCGAACTGCCGCCGCTCGAGCCACCGGCCGACGAGGCGGCTCCGCAGCGCCGTACGCCGGGGGATCCGGCCTGACCGCGCCACTGCGGCGCCCTCCGGACGCGGCCTATGCTGGTCGGCGGAGATCTCGTCTCCGCCGGCCGGCCCGCGCACCCCGACCATGCCGGAGCCGCCGGCCGGGTCGCCGGAGCCGCCCCGTCCGTTCGCTATCTCGTCAGGAGCCCGTCCGACATGACCCAGTCCCCCGCCGTGCGCGTCACCGCTCCCTCCGGTGCGGTCCGCATCGGCGAGCGCGCCGCCCGCACGCTCGTCAGCGAGTTCGCCCGGCGTAACGACCCGAAGGCCGGCCTGCTGGTCGGCGCGACCCCGGAGTCCGCGGTGCTGGCCGCCGCGATCGAGGCGCTGCTCCCCGGCGACCGGCTCACAGTGGTGCCGGCGGAGGGCGCCGCGGCGGCCGCGCTGCGCGAACACGTGACCGCGCAGGGCCGCTGGGTCGCCGACCGGGTACGCGTGGTCGACACCCTCGCCGAGGCGGACGCCGCCGCGGTGGTGGTCGTCGCCGAGCCGTTCAGCGGCACCGCGGACGAGGCGCGCGTCGCGATCGACGGGCTGGCGAAATACCTCGCCGAGGGCGCGGTGCTGAGCGTCGCCGCGCCGCTGTTCCGCACCGAGGGTGCCGACGGCGAGCTGGACCGGCAGGGCGTGCTGCACGGCGTACGCACCGACCTGGTGCTGCGCAACACCCCGCCGGTACGCGTGCACCACCTGCGGTTCACCCCGGCGCCGGTCGCGCTCGCGGCCTCGCTGTCCCCGGCGTACCGGCCGTCGAGCGTGCCGCTGACCCGGGGCATGCACATCGACTCGAACGGGGTGGCCGCGGCCGGCATCACGCTCGGCCTGGCCGCCCTGGCCCGGGCCGCGCGGCCGAAGTCGAAGCTCTGGCTGCTGCCGGCGCTGGCCGCCGCGCCGGTGGCCGCGTTCTTCCGCGACCCGGAGCGGGACGTGCCGGAGGACCCGTCGGCGGTGGTCGCCTCGGCGGACGGTCAGGTGCTGTCCGTGCAGCGCCTTCAGGACGAGCGCTTCGGTGACGGCGAGTGGCTGCGGATCGCGGTCTTCCTGTCGGTGCTGGACGTGCACGTCAACCGCGCTCCGGTGGCCGGCAAGGTGGTCGACTACTTCGTCGCCGACGGCGGGTTCGTCAACGCCATGAAGCCGGACGCCGAGCACAACGTGGCGGCGTACACGGTGCTGGACACCGACCACGGCACCGTGGTGGTGGCGCAGCGCACCGGGCTGATCGCCCGCCGGATCGTGCAGCGGGCGCCCGTGGGTTCGCTGCTGGCCCGGGGTGAGCGCTTCGGCCTGATCCGGTTCGGCTCGCGCACCGACGTCTACCTGCCGGCCGACGCCGCGGACCCGCTCGTCGGTCCGGGCGACAAGGTGGTCGGCGGCGCGACGGTGATCGCCCGCTGGCGCTGAGCGCCTGACATGAGAGAAGGGGCGCCGCTGCAGCGGCGCCCCTTCTGTCGTTCTCGGGTCAGGCGGTACGGCGCTGGTGCAGCCAGAGCAGCGGCCCGCTGACCAGGTAGCCCACCACCACGAGGGCGAACGTGAGCCGGATGTCGACGAGCGCGCCGACCACCGGGGCCAGCCAGAGCCACGGCGGCAGCTTCAGCAGCCGGGCGAGCTTCGCGTACGGGAAGCTGGACACCATGGCGAAGGCGAGCAGCGCCACGCCGGCCACCATGACCAGGCCGGGGACCGGCACGCCGATGGCCACGGTCAGGGCGAGCACTGCCGCCGCCATGGTGGTCGGCACGCCGCAGAAGAAGCGGCCGTCCTTCGGCGAGACGTTGAACCGGGCGAGCCGGACGGCCGCGCACGCGGCGACGAGCGCGCAGGAGACCGCGGCGGCCGCCGGCGGCACCGAACCGGCGAGCGAGGCGTAGACCACGACCGGCGCGGCGAGGCCGAACGAGCACATGTCGGCGAGCGAGTCCATCTGCGCACCGAACGGGCTGGCCACACCGAGCTTGCGGGCCAGCGCGCCGTCGAGGCCGTCGAACGCGACGCACGCGATCAGGCAGATCGCGGCGATCTGCACCTCACCGCGCATGGCCAGGAAGATGGCCAGCATGCCGAGCATGAGGCTGCTCAGCGTGCACGCGTTGACGAGCGCGAACTTGGCCCGGCGGGCGGCGGTGCGCTCACCCGGCAGGAGCGGGATCGACATCGCCGGGGACTCGTCGTCGACGGGTGTCGCCGGGGGAAGCGCCGGGCTGATGGGCCGTACCGCTTCGATGTCGGTGTCGAGCCGGCCGTAGCGGAGGCGCTGGCGGTCGGCGTAACGGTGGTCGGGGGTGACCAGGTCGGTCCCGGAGACGGCCGCGCCGTCCCGGCGGCCCACCCGGACCAGCAGCACCTGGCGGGCGAACGTACTGCTGCGGCGCAACCTGCCCGCCCAGCGACGCCCTGCGGGGCGCGGACTGTCAGTCGTACGACGCCGGCGCCATGGGGCTCTCGGCACGTTTCCTCCATCACCGGATCGGCTGGCCGCCCACTGCGGGGCGGGTGTCCGGCTGTCTCGTGCCGGACCTTTCGGGTCCGGCAGCCCTTTTGCGGAGTACACCATTGCACAGGGGACAGGGGCTTGGCGATAGCTGCCGGCGGTACTTATATCTCCCTTAACCGCGCGAACCGCCCACTCATTCCCATCTCGGGCCTCAACGCCCGTTTTCGTCGGTCAGCCGTACTTCCGACTGTACCGGAGGTCACCCAGGGCGGCTCGGCGAGCGATTCAGCTCACCCGCTGCCCGGTGGCCCGGGCCGCCACGTCGGTCATCGACAGACCGGTGACCTGCTCCGGGGCGAACCAGGCGGCCCGTGCGGTCGAGCCGCCGGCCAGCTCGGTCACCACCGCGTCGGTCGGCGCGTCCACCCGTACCCGGTAGATCACCCGGACGCCGTGCCAGTCCAGCGGGCGGCCCTCCGGGCCGAGCGCGGCCGGGTTGTGCAGGTTGTCCACGGCGATCAGGTCGACCACCCGGCCCAGCTGCCCGGCCTCCTCGACCAGCTCGCGCAGCAGCCCGGCGGCCGGCTGCTCGCCGTGGTCGGTGCCGCCACCGGGCAGGTGCCACCGGCCCGCGCCCGGATAACCGTCGGCGATCATGGTGAGCAGCACCCGGTCGGCGGGGTCAGTGACCAGCCCGTACGCGGCGAAGCGCTGCCGGCGGTCGACGGACGGCCCGGCCGGCTCGGCGGGCAGCGCCCGGGGCAGGTCGGCCGGCAGCGGAGTCACAGGCAGGCCGAGCAGCTCGGCGGTGAACGGCATCAGCTGCCGGGCGGCTGCCTCGTCGGGCGTGAACCAGCCCGCCTCGTCGCTGCCACCGGCCGGCTCCGGCCGCAGCCGCCCGCCGCGTGCCTCGACCTCGAAGACCAACCGATCGGTGTGCAGCGCGATCCCCACGTCGGCGAACGCGGCCACGTCGGCCACCGCGGCCCGGATCGCGCCGGGCGCGACGGTCAGGCCGGTCTCCTCGGCGAACTCGCGTACCACCGTGTCGGCCGGGTGCTCGGCGTGTTCGACGCCGCCGCCGGGCAACTGCCACACCCCCGGGTACGGGCACCTCGCCGAACCGCGCGCCAGCAACACCCGCCCGTCGGAGTCCCGCAGTACCCCGTAGGCCCCGACC
>NZ_LEKG01000282.1:0-5793 GCF_001029515.1 Micromonospora sp. RV43
GCCCGCGTCCTCGGCGGCCGGATCCGGGGGCTGGTCCACGCCCCAGTCGTAGGCGATAGTCACCCCCGCACTGTACGACCGCGCCCGCCAGGCGGCGCCGCTGTTGGACCAGCTCAGGCGACGTCAGCCAGCGGGTTCGGGCAGGCGCAGTAGGCCGGCCGCGTAATGAGGTCGGGACGTCCTCGGCGGTCAGCCGCCGCCGCTGATCTCGCATCCCACCTATCGGGATCGCAGGAAACGGCGAAAAGTCTCCCCTGCAACCCGCTCCCTTTGGCAGCGCACCCCAGGTACGCGCCTAGATCAACTGCTTACCGTTGTTTTTGGTCTGGAAACTACGGGCGGGCCCAACAGGGCTGCGGGTTCAGGCCGCGGTCGACCCACGTGCCGCCCCGCTACCCCGCCCGTCCGGGGTTGGTCGGAGCGGGGCTCGTCGGGCAAGTACGGGCGGGTGGTGCCGATGCCAGCCGGGCACGAAGCAGCTCGTCTACTCGGTCGGCGGAAAGGTAACCACCTAACAGGACGCTAGAAAGCTGATGAGCTGCTCTTATAGTGGCTGCATGCGTGTGCTTAATGTGCGGGTGCGACGGCCGATGGCGGATGCGCTGGCCGAAGCCGTCGAAGCGGCCCGGGAGGTGGAGCGACGGTGGTGGACCGAGCGCCGCAAGGAGCTGGCGCGGCGGGCCGCTGCGGAGGACCTGCCGGTGGCGGCCCGCAACCAGCTCATCGACGCGCTGCACGTCGAGTTCGACCGGCTCCGGGAGGCCGGGACGCTGGTCGGGACCCGCACCGCGTATGTGCTGCCGGCGCTGCGAGGGCTGCTCGACGAGCGCGGGTGGACCGCGCGGCGGTGGCGGCCGGTGCCACGGCAGCGGCGCGGACGGCCGTGGGGCACCCACGACGAGGTGTTCGACGCCCGGGTGGCGCTGCACCTGCCCGACGATGTCGGCGAGCTGCTCGTGCGGGCCTGCTACTGGACCTCCCGGCCGGCCGTGGCCAAGTTGCAGGCCTGGTACGACCAGCACGGCGACCATTGGCGCGGCCACCTGCACAACCCCGCCGCCCGGTGGCGAGGCGCCGGCCCCAGCCACGCCGACCTGCGCGAGCGCGAGCTGCTCATCGGCCAGGTCATCACCACCGGCAAGGTGCTGCGCCAGGCCATCGAATGTGCCCTCACCAACGCCGGAAAGGTAGAAACCTAACCAGCGTAGAAACCGCGATTGACCTGCGCTTTTGCTGTTTGACTGTCGGGTGTGGCCGGTCTACCGTGGGGGTCATGTTGCAGATCAGGGTGGAGGGTGACCCGGCGGAGGCCCGCGCGTTGCTGGACCGGCTCGCCGGCGGTGGGATCGAAGTGCAGGTGGGCACCACCAAGGACCGTGGCGGGTTCGCCCACGTCTACGCGGTGCTGCGAATGCCGGACTGGCCGGCCGCCCCGGCGGCGGGGCCGGTGCGGGTGCCGGCGGTCGTGGGCCGGCCGATCGAGCGACGTCGGGGGCGGCGATGACCGAAACCTCGACCACGAGCAACCCGGCCGACTACGGGCCGGTGCAGGTCCTGCGGCACACCGGCCTGGCCGAGTGGCAGTGGGACGCCGCCACCAGGGCCGGGCTGATCCCGGCCGCCGACGTCGCCGGGCGGCGCTGGTCCGCAGCGGTCGCCGACGACGTCGCCGCCCGCCGCGAGCAGATCGTGGCCGCCGTCGGTGACGAGGCGCCGATCGGCGGGAACCGAGCCGCGGCCCGGCTCGCCGAGCGCACCGGCCTGGCCGTCGACAAACCCGACGTGGAAGCCCTCGCCGACGCCGGCGCGCTCGCGGTGTCCAGCTGGTACAAGGAGTGGCCGCTGTGGGACTGCAAAGCGTTGGACGCCGTCGACGTCGACCAGCTCGCCGGGATCGTCGCCAATCGCCAGGCATGGACGGCCGCCAGCATCAGCGCGTGGGACGCCCCCGCCTACCTCGGCTGGCGCAAGGCCGACTTCGAAAAGATCACCCGCGAGCGAGGCCTGCGGCCCGGCCGCGCGAACCGGTACGCCAAGGCCGACCTCGACGCCCTCGCCGGCGATGATGACCTGGCCGAGCAGCTACGCGTCGACCGGCTGCTCATGTCCCACCAGGCCGCCGAGTACCTGGAGATCCGGCCCACCGACTTCAAGTACCTGCTCGCCGCCGACCTGATCGCGCCGAAGACCCACACGACCGTGGAGATCACCCGCTACCGCGACGTCAGCGTGCCGCTGTACCGCATCGGCGACCTCGACGAGCTGCGCGAGCACCCCGGTATCGACTGGGAAGCCGTGCACGCGGTCAAGGCCGGAGAACCGTCACCGCTGCGGCACCTGGCCCGCCGACCCGTCGACCGGGCCGCGGTGATCCGCCGGTGGGTGTCCGAGCTCGGCTCGCGGCACGGCATCGAGGTGTGGGCCTGGTGGCACCGCGGCGCCGGACGGTGGGAGATCGACTTCGAGCGCGTCGACGGCGCCCCGACCGTCAAAGAGGTCACCAAGGCGATCGCCGCGCACCCACACCTCAAAGCCCACCGACACGAGATCGCCGTGGCCACCGAGGCCGGCGCCGCGATCCGCTGGGCACGGGCGATGCGCGAACCCGGTGCCGCGGTCATCCTCGACACCGAAACCACCGGCCTTCATGGCTACATCGTCGAAGTCGCCGTCATCGACGCCGCCACCGGCGAGACGCTGCTCGACACCCTGGTCAACCCCGGCTGCGACGTCGAACCCGAAGCCCAGTGGGTACACGGCATCACCGACACCGAACTCGCCGACGCCCCACCCCTCGCCCAAGTGTTGCCCGAGCTGCTCACCGTCACCCACAACCGCACCGTCCTCGCGTACAACGCCGACTTCGACCACGCCACCGTCCTACGCCACGCCCGCCGAGACGACCTGAACCCGGCCCACCTCGGCGACGCGGACCGCTGGTCCTGCCTCATGGGCCGCCGCTCCGACTGGCAACTACGCCGCCGCTGGCTACCCCTCGGCGGCGGCCACCGCGCCCTCGGCGACTGTCAAACCGCGTACGACCTGCTGTGCGCCATGACAGCCCCCGCCCACCAACCCCAAGCTGCACGCCGCTGACCCACAACCCACCGGTGGGCCCCCTCGCCCTGCCATCTGCGCGTCCAGTCGCCACCACGGCCACGGGCCCGCCGGCGCCGGCCGGTTCGTGGGGTGATGCCGGCGGCATCACCGGGTTCGGGCTGTCGGGGCCTCTCCCCCGGCCGCGGTGCCCGCGCTATCGGCCCTGCGGGCCGATGGCCTTCAGCCGGACCAGCGTCCCGCCGCTGGACCGCGTCCCCTCGCCGGGGAGGCAGGCTCCAGGATGGTCCCTCCCCGATCCATCCCACCGGCCTGCCACAAGGGCAACCACGGCCGGGGCCGGGGCCGCAACCACACCCCGGTTGCACCCCCGACCCCGACCGTGGTCGGTCACGACCAGGCCGCCGGGATGGATCTCCCCTCAGACGGGAACGCACGAAAAAACCCCAGGTCAGCACCCATCCAACCCCACAAGTGTGCTAGAATTTTAAGTGTGAGGGAGGGGGACGGCGAACCCCCCCAACCACACACCACACCAGACCAACGGCGGGTCGCAGAGCCGACGCCGCCACTCGATCAAGGAGCATCATGGACATCTTCCAGGCTGTGCGCGGCAGCGACATCGACCGCGAGCGCTACGTCAACCGCGCCGCCCTGCTGTTCGCTCTGCACATCGTTCCTGACTGCACCATCACCGGAGTCCCGGTCCGACCTGACAACGCCGTTGCCGTCATCATCCCGATCTTGGACGGTGCCGCCGAGAGCGTGAGCGTGTTCCACGCCGAGGTGTGGGACGTCGTCGGCGGCTACGCCCGGAAGCTCGCCGCAGCCATCGCCGCCGACGCCCTCATCATCGACGGCCGCGACCTCTACGCGTACGCCCCGTAACGCCTAGACCGGGGCGGGACCGTTGCGCGGTGGCGGTCCCGCCCCGATGCCGCCGGCATCACCCCGAGACGGCCGTCGGGAACGCAAAGCCCCAGGTCAGGACTACCGAAGCAACGTCAAGTGTGCTAGAATTTTAAGTATCGATGGGGACGGCGAACCCCCACCGAGCTCACACCAGACCAACCTCTCTGAGGAGTACTCAGTGCCTGGACTCACCGAAATCCTGCTCGGCACCACGACCGCATCGTGCCTCGCGCTGCTCTGGCGATGCGCCCGCCTCCACACCGCCCTGACCACGGCCGAACACGACGCCCGCCACGACGCCCTGACCGGTCTGCCCAACCGTCGCGCCCTGCTGACCCACCTCAACGACCAGGTAGCCGACCGCACCCGCCCGGTTTCCGTCGCCCTGCTCGACCTCAACCGCTTCAAGGACATCAACGACGAGCACGGCCATGCCGCTGGCGACGCCGTACTACGGCACGTCGCCCACACCCTCACGGCGCTGAACCTCCCCGATGCCTACGTCGGCCGCCTCAGCGGCGATGAGTTCCTGATCATCACCAACGGCGGGTTGGACCACGGCAACGCCAATGCTCACGCCGCCGCCCGCGCGCTCGCCGCAGCAACGGTGCCCTTCTTCGGAACAACCCTTCGATGCGCCGCCAGCATCGGCACCGCCACCGCCGACGACAACGACACCAGCGCCGAGCAGTTGCTATCCCGCGCAGACGTCGCCATGTACCACGCTAAGCGCCTAGGCGAAGACGTCATGTCGCACTTCCCGTACATGGAAGAAGACGCACTGCCGTTCTTCCCGTACCCCGAGGGAGCGACCGTGCTCGCCCGACGAGTCCACCGCCGCCGCTTCCGGTAGCACCCCGGTCGGGGCGGTCCGATGCGACCGCCCCGACCACCCCGCACAGCGAGAGGACCGGCGAACCCCTCTCGACAACCACCGAACCCAACCAGGAGAACCCGTGTCAGCCTCCACCGCACCCACGATGACCCTCCCGATCCTGACCACCCCGCCCGCAGAACGCCGTATCCACCAGGTGTGCGAACTGCTCGACCAGGCCCGCCAGCACATGGAGCAGGTGACGAGCCATCTGCATCTGTGCGAGCACGCCCCCACCTGGCCCACGGCGACCATCACCGACGCCACGACCGCTCTCGACTTCCGCGCCACCACCGTGGAACTGATCAAGTACGCCCGCCGCCACCAGTGCGCCGACACGAACCCCGGCCGCATGCGCGCCCTGCTCCGACTCGCCGTGATGTGTCTGGACCTGTGGCAGATGGGCAAGCGCTACGTCTGCAATCCCAACATCTACGCGCTCACCCTCACCCGCCGCACCGCACGGCTGTTGCACGACACGGCGCGATGGGCCACCACCGGCCAGGCTCGATACCTCCTCGGCCAGCCGACCTGACCACACGTGCCCGGCCGCCGACAGCGGCCGGGCACGACCGGACCGCCCAACGGCATCGACGCGCATCGAGCACGCCGACGCCGGCTACCGCTCCCGTCACTCACGATCGCAGGAGACCGACCATGACCAGCACCACCGACCGTCCCCACCCCACCCGCATGGACACGCTCACCATCACCCCGTACCCCACCGGCCCCGAGTACGGCTGCGAACCGGCCGCCCGAGAAATCGCCGAAGCGGTCTGCCGCCTGTACGGAGGCGACGCATGGCGAGCCGAGCACCGATCACCAGCATGGCCCCACCCCGAAAACGAGACTCACGGCGAGTTGACCATCACGGTCAACAACCTACGGACCATCGTGCACCGCCACACCGTCCCCGCCCACACTCACCGGGACCTGTTCACCCTCGCTGT
>NZ_LEKG01000283.1:0-7728 GCF_001029515.1 Micromonospora sp. RV43
CGCCGTCGGGTGCCGTTGAGACACGCCTTCAGCACGGGTGTGCGCCTCCCCTCGGGACGGCGGCCGCGACACCGGCCGCCGGTCGGTCAGTCGAGCCGGCGGGAGTCGAGGTCGTGCTCGGCGTCGGCCAGCGCGTCCGCGTCGATGTGCTCGGCGAACTCGGCCGCCTCGGCGCTCTGCGCGGCGAGCGCGTCCTTCACCGCCCGGATCGCCACCCCGGCCGGGTAGCCCTTGCGCGCCAGCATGCCGACCAGGCGCCGGAACACCGCGTCCGGCTCGCCCCTGGCGGTGCGCAGCTTGCGGTCCACCAGGGCACGGGCGGTCTGCGCCTCGGTCTCCTCGTCCAGCCCGTCCAGTGCCGCGCCGGCCACCTCGCCGTCGACGCCGCGCTGGCGCAGCTCGTTGGCGAGCGCCCGGCGGGCCAGCCCGCGGCCGTTGTGCCGGCTGCTCACCCAGGCGCGGGCGAAGGCGGCGTCGTCGACGATGCCGACCTCGTCGTACCGGTCGAGGACCTGCTCGGCGACCTCCTCGGAGATGCCGCGCCGGGCCAGCGCGCCGGCCAGCTCGGCCCGGGTGCGCGGGCGCACCGCGAGCTGCCGCAGGCAGATCTCCCGGGCCACCTCGGCCTCGTCGCGCGGCGGAGCCGGAGCCTCCCCTGCATCGGGCTCCGCCGCGCGATCACGGCGTCCCCGGCGAGGCCGGGGCGTACCTGTGGCGTCGCCCGTACGGGGTGGGCCGGCATCCCAGCCCCGGCCCGTACGGGCGCGTCGTCCTGCCACGGGTCAGCGGATCAGAAGTCGACCGGCGGCAGTTCCGGGCCACCGGCGGCGTCACCGGCACCACCGGTGCCGACGCCGAGCTTCTCCAGGATCTTCTTCTCGATCTCGGCCGCCACGTCCGGGTTCTCGCGGAGGAACTCGCGGGCCTTCTCCTTGCCCTGGCCGAGCTGGTCACCGTCGTAGGTGTACCAGGCGCCGGACTTGCGGATGATCGCCTGCTCCACGCCGACGTCGATCAGCGAGCCCTCGCGGGAGATGCCCTTGCCGTACATGATGTCGAACTCGGCCTGCTTGAACGGCGCGGCGACCTTGTTCTTCACGACCTTGACCCGGGTGCGGTTACCGACCACGTCGGTGCCGTCCTTGAGGCTCTCGATGCGGCGCACGTCGAGCCGGACCGAGGCGTAGAACTTCAGCGCCCGGCCACCGGTGGTGGTCTCCGGGCTGCCGAACATCACGCCGATCTTCTCGCGGAGCTGGTTGATGAAGATCGCGGTGGTGCCGGTGTTGTTGAGCACACCGGTGATCTTCCGCAGCGCCTGGCTCATCAGCCGGGCCTGGAGACCGACGTGGCTGTCGCCCATCTCGCCCTCGATCTCGGCGCGCGGCACCAGGGCCGCCACCGAGTCGATCACGATGATGTCGATCGCGCCGGAGCGCACCAGCATGTCGGCGATCTCCAGCGCCTGCTCGCCGGTGTCCGGCTGGGAGACCAGCAGGGCGTCGGTGTCGACGCCGAGGGCCCGTGCGTACTCCGGGTCGAGCGCGTGCTCCGCGTCGATGAACGCGGCGATGCCGCCGGCCCGCTGGGCGTTCGCCACCGCGTGCAGCGCGACGGTGGTCTTACCGCTGGACTCCGGACCGTAGATCTCGACCACCCGGCCGCGGGGCAGACCGCCCACGCCGAGCGCCACGTCGAGCGCGATGGAGCCGGTCGGGATGACAGCCGTCTGCACGACGGGCCGCTCCCCCAGCCGCATCACCGAACCCTTGCCGAATTGCTTGTCGATCTGAGCGAGAGCAAGGTCGAGCGCCTTCTCCCGGTCAGGCCCTGCTGCCATCGTTGCCACCCCTGCCTTCGCCGGCGTCTTTCCTGAGCTTCGCGTCACGCGGGACACGCTAGGCGCTGGGTCCGACAGAAAACCAGCCGACGGGCCGTGAGCTGTNGGACGAGCACCCCGCTGTGGACAATAGCCGAACAGGTGTACGACTGGGCAAGCGACACGCGGGATCGATGAAAAGGCTGCTCAGCGTAGTCGGGCGGGCACCCGGTCGGGATACGCGGCGACCACGGCACGCCAGACCACGTGCGTTTGCTCACCGGCCGCGAGCGCCTGCTCGATGGTCCGCCCGCCGAGCTGGGACAGCACCTGGTCCCTGGCGATGCTGGCCGCGTAGCCGGGCCCGAACGCCTCCTCCAGCCGCGTCCAGAAGTCGGTCAGCCGCACGTGTTCAGTCCTCCTCGTCGAGTGGTGCCGTGCCGGTACGGCGCAGTGCCAGCGCCACCAGCGGCACCACCGCGATCGCCGCCAGCAGGGTGAGCGTCGGGTACCCCACGGCCCGCATGACGAACCCGCTCGCCGCCGCCGCACCCGCCCCGGCCAGCCCCATGAGCAGATCGGACAGGCCCTGCACGCCGGGCCGGTCGGCGGTGGGCACCGACTCCGACAGCAGCGTCGAGCCCGCCACCATCGTGCCCGACCAGCCCAGCCCGAGCAGCGTCAGCCCCACCGACAGCAGCGGTGTGCTGTGCCCCGCGGTGCCGGAGACCGCGCACGCGGCCAGCAGCAGCGCGACCCCGCCGAGGATCACCGGCCGCCGGCCGAACCGGTCGGTGAGCCACCCCACCACCGGCGACAGCGCGTACATGCCGGCGATGTGCAGGCTCAGCACCAGGCCGACCACCGGCAGGACGTCCGCGTCGGAGTGCCACTCGCCGAGGTGCACCGGGGTCATCGACATCACCGCGACCATCACCAGGTGCCCCACCGCGACAGCGGCGATGCCGAGGCGGGCGGCCGGCCGCCCGCGTACCGTGCGCCACGCGGCGGCCATGCCACCGCGGCGGGCGACAGCCGGTGCGGCGCCCGCTGTCGGCTCGGCCGCCGTCAGCCGGCGCGCGGTGAGCAGCGGGTCCGGCCGGAGCAGGACCAGGAGTACGACGGCGGTGAGCGTGAACGCGACGGCGCTGAAGGCGAACGGGCCGGCCAGCGCCGGCAGGCCCCAGCCACGGGTGGTCTCGTCGGCGAGCGCGGCGAAGTTCGGCGCGGCCACCGCGCCGATGGTGGTGGCCCAGACCACCAGCGAGAGCTGCCGTCCCCGGCGGTGCGGCTCGGCCAGGTCCACCGCCGTGTAGCGGGCCTGGAGGTTGGCCGCCGTGCCGCCGCCGAACAGCAGCATGCCGACGAAGAGCAGCGGCACCAGGCGCGTCGCGGTGGCGACCACCACCAGCACGCCGCCGACCGCGCCGACCGCGTACGCGAGGACCAGCCCTGGCCGCCGGCCCCGCGCGGTCATGAGCCGGGTGACCGGGATGGCGAGCAGCGCGGCCCCGACCACACCGGCGCTCTGCGCCAGCCCGGCCAGGGCGGTGCCGGCGACCCGGGCGGCGAGCAACGCACCGACCGAGATGCCGATGGTGACGCCGATGCCGCCGATGATCTGGGTGAGGAAGAGCAGCCGGACGGTACGCCGCTGGATGCCGGCGACGTCGGGCCGGGGCGGGGCCGGCGCGGTCAGGTCGGTGGACATGCGGCGCTCCTGGTGGGGACGGGTGCCCCATCCTCCCGCACCGGCCCGCCCGGCCGGCACCCGGTTTCGCTACAGGCCGAGGCCCCGGCCGATGATCTCCTTCATGATCTCGGTGGTGCCGCCGTAGATGGTCTGCACCCGGCTGTCCAGCCACGCCTTCGCCACCGGGTACTCCGCCATGAAGCCGTAGCCGCCGTGCAACTGCACGCACCGGTCGGCCACCTTGGTCTGCAACTCGGTCGTCCACCACTTGGCCTTCGCCGCGTCGGTCACCGAGAGGCGGCCCGCGTTGAACTCGGCGACGCAGTGGTTGACGAACGTCCGCGCGATGGTGACCTCGGTGTCCAGCTCGGCCAGCAGGAACCGGTTGTGCTGGAACCGGCCGATCGGCCGGCCGAACGCCTCCCGGGAGCGGGCGTACTCGATCGTGAGCGCGAGCAGCTTCTCGCAGGCCGCCACCGCGGCGACGGCGATGCTCAGCCGTTCCCGGGGCAGGTTGGCCATCAGGTGGTAGAAGCCGTGGTTCTCGGTGCCGATCAGGTTCTCCGCCGGCACCCGGCAGTCGTCGAAGAACAGCTCGGCGGTGTCATTGGCCTTCAGGCCCACCTTCGCCAGGCGGCGGCCCCGGCTGAAGCCCGGCGTGCCGCTCTCCACCACGACCAGGCTCACCCCGTGCGCGCCCTGGTCCGGCGCGGTCTTGGCCACCACGACCACCAGGTCGGCCATCTCACCGTTGGTGATGAACGTCTTCTGCCCGTTGAGGACCAGGCTGTCGCCGTCGCGGACCGCGCTGGTGCGGATGCCGGCCAGGTCGCTGCCCGCGCCCGGCTCGCTCATCGCGATGGCGGTGACCAGGTCGCCGGAGCAGAAGCCCGGCAACCACCGCTTGCGCTGGTCGCCGGTGGTCAGCTCGGTCAGGTACGGCGCGACCACGTCGTTGTGCAGCCCGAATCCCAGACCGGTGCACCCGGCCGCGACGATCTCCTCGTCCAGCACCGCGTTGAACCGGAAGTCGCGCTGCCCGCCGCCGCCGTACTCGGGGTCGACGTCCGGGCCGAGCAGCCCGGCCGCGCCGGCGGCCCGCCAGACCTCCCGGTCGACGATCCCGTCGGCCTCCCAGCGCTCGTGGTGCGGCACCGCCTCCCGGGTCAGGAACCGGCGGCACAGGTCACGGAACTCGTCGTGGACGGGCTCGTAGAGATGCTGCTCCATGGCGGCCAGTCTGGCACCGCTCACCCGCGCCGGACAGGGGCGAACCGGACGGGGTGGCCCGCCGCCGCGCGGTGGACCAGGATGACCGGATGAGCACACTCACGGGGAAACAGGTGGCCGAGGCCGGGCTGGACGGATGGACGTACCTGCTGGGGGCGTTGCAGACGCGCATCCGTACCCCCGATTTCGCGGCCGGACTGGCGCTGGTGGCCGCGGTCGGCGCGGAGGCCGAGCGGGTCGATCATCATCCGGATCTGGACCTGCGCTACACCCACGTGGACGTGCGCCTCTGGTCGCACGACGCGGGTGGGGTGACGCAGCGTGACCTGCGGCTGGCCCGGACGATCGCGGCCCTGGCCGCGGACGCCGGGCTGACCCTGTCGCCGGCCGGGCTGGCCCGCCTGGAGTTCGCGCTGGACACCCCGGAGCACGCCGCGGTGCTGCCGTTCTGGCGGGCGGTCCTGGCCTGGCAGTCGCCGGACGGCCGCGGACCGGACGACGACGAGGTACACGACCCGGACGGCGTGCTGCCGACCGTCTGGTTCCAGCGCTCCGGCCGGGACGAGCCGCGGCAGCGGTGGCACCCGGACGTGTGGGTCGACCCGGCCGAGGTGGACGCGCGCATCGCCGCCGCGCTGGCAGCGGGCGGCGCGTTGGTCAGCGACGCGGAGGCGCCGAGCTTCTGGGTGCTCGCCGACCCGGACGGCAACCGGGTCTGCCTCTGCACCTGGCAGCAGCGCTCCTGAGAAACCGGGGCAGCGGCGGGCGCGGCCCGGCGCTAGCGTGCCCGATGTGGACGCACGCGCGCTGATCGAGGAGTTCAACGCGGCCTGGCTGCGGGGCGACCTGGCCGCGGTGTCGGCCTGCCTGGCCGAGGACGTCACCTACTGCCCGAACGCCTGGGACGGGCCGGCCGGCACGGTACGGGGGCGGGCTGCGGTGGCCGACGTCTTCGCCGGGCAGCTCGGTCCGGGCGACGGTCCGGCGCTCGGCGCGGTCTGGGCCACCGGCGACCGGGCGGTCTGCGAGTGGGCCTGGCCGCCGGCCGAGGACGGCACCGTGCTTCGCGGCCTGGACGTCTACCGGGTCCGGGACGGGCGGATCGTCGCCAAGGACGTGTTCGGCAAGATCACTTCTTGAGCGCCTTCGCGGCCACCTTCAGGTCGGCGACCAGGCCCTCGTAGGCCACGTCCTGGTTGTCGGCGCGCAGCACCGCGGACGGGTGGATGGTGGCGAGCAGCCGGGCCGCCGGGGCGTCGGCCACAGTGCCCGTCCGGTCGACCGGCACGCGCTCGAAGTCCTCCGGGTGCTGGGCGGCGGCGGGCCAGGGCAGCAGCTCACCGCGCTGTTTCGTCACCCGGAAGCTCGGGCCGAGCAGCGCCTTGGCGGCTGTCGCGCCGAGCACCACCACGATCTCCGGGCGCAGCCGGGCGAACTCGGCGACCAGCCAGGGCCGGCAGGCGGTGACGTGCACCCGGTCCGGGGTCTGGTGGATGCGCCGCCTGCCGCGCAGCTCGAAGCGGAAGTGCTTCACGGCGTTGGTCAGGTAGATCTGGGCGGGGTCGAGCGCCGCGTCGTCGACGGCCTTGCGCAGCAGCCGCCCGGCCGGCCCGACGAACGGCAGCCCCTTCTGATCCTCGATGTCGCCCGGCTGCTCGCCGACGAAGACCACGCGCGCGTGCTCGTCGCCGCGGCCGAACACGGTCTGGGTGGCGTCCCGGTACAGCTCGCAGCCCCGGCAGTCGCCCGCCGCGGCGCGCAGCTCGTCGATGGTGTCCGCCGACGGCGGGATGAACTCCTGTGCGCCGGGTGCGCTCTCGGTCTCGGCCATGCCGATCGTTCTACCCCGTCGGGCGGCGCGCACGCGAGCGGCCCGCCGCGCTGTCCGGAGGTGTTAAGAAGGGGCCCTTCCTATACCGAATGCGTTAAGAGGGGGCCCTTCCTTCCCGCGGTGAGGGCGTCGGCGAGCGCGGGGACGTCGGCCTCGTCCAGCGCGCTCACCGAGACGCGCACGGCGGGGGCGGCGGCGATCCGGTACAGGCCGCCGGGGGCGAGCGACCACCCGGCGTCGCGCAGCGTCGTGATCGCCACCGTCTCGTCGGGCACCGGCACCCAGACGTTGATCCCGGTACGCCCGTGCGCTGCCACCCCGCGCGCGGCGAGCGCGGCCACCAGCCCGTCGCGCCGCCTGTCGTAGCTGTCCGCCGCGCGCCGTACCAGCCCGGCGGTGGCCGGGTCGCGCCAGAGCGACACGACCAGCCGTTGCAGCACAGTGGAGACCCAGCCGGCACCGACCCGCGCCCGCCCGGCCACCCGGGCCACCGTGGCCTCGTCGCCGGTCAGCACCGCGAGCCGCAGGTCGGGCCCGTAGGGCTTGCTCACCGACCGGACGAAGGCCCACGCCGGGGTCGCCCCGGCGAGCGGATGCAGGGGTACGCGGGCCAGCTCGGCGGCGTGGTCGTCCTCGATCAGCAGCAGGTCGGCCCGGCCGGCGAGCAGCGTCCGAAGCGCGCCGGCCCGATCGGCGGAGACGGCGGCGCCGGTCGGGTTCTGCGCCCGGCTGGTCACCACGAGCGCCCGGACGCCGGCGGTGAGCGCCGCCCGGACGCCGCCGACTGTGGGGCCCTCGTCGTCCACCGGCACCCCGACGGTACGCAGCCCGAGCGCGGCGATCAGGTCGAGCAGGTTGGCCCAGCCCGGGTCCTCCACCGCCACCGCGTCGCCGGGGCGCAGGTGGGCCGCGAGGAGCCGTTCGATGCCGTCGAGCGCGCCGCCGGTGACTGTGAGCTCACCGGCCGGCACCCCGTCGGTGGCGAGCCGGTCCCGGGCCAGGGCGGCCAGGTCGGGCAGCACGGCGTCGGTCGCGTACCCGCCGGGGGGTCCGATCTCGGCGGCGAGCGCGGCCAGGTGCGGGCCGAGCGGGGGCAGCAGCCGGGGGTCGGGCTGGCCGGCGGAGAGGTCACGGCCGCCGGGCAGCGGCGGGGGC
>NZ_LEKG01000284.1:0-5709 GCF_001029515.1 Micromonospora sp. RV43
TCTTATCGCAAGGGCCGCGACGAGCGGCCGCGCTCGCCGACTCCGGCGACCTCGCCCGGATCGGCGGCGGCTCGGGCTGCGGTCAGGTCCCGGGTGGGGCCCTCGATCAGGTCGTGCAGGGTCAGGTCGTCGTCCTCGTGGTCACGGGGTGCCATCACGCCCCCAGCAGGCTCTGGCCGCAGACCCGGACCACGTTGCCGCTCACCGCGCCGGTCGCCGGCCAGGAGAGCCAGCCGATCGTCTCGGCCACGTCCACCGGCAGGCCGCCCTGGGCCATGCTGTTCATCCGGCGTCCCGCCTCGCGGATCGTCAGCGGGATGCGCGCGGTCAGCCGGGTCTCGATGAAGCCCGGCGCCACGGCGTTCAGGCTGATCCCGCGCCCGCGCAGCACCGGGGAGAGCGAGTCGACCAGGCCGATCACGCCGGCCTTGCTCGTCGCGTAGTTGGTCTGCCCCCGGTTGCCGGCGATCCCGGCGATCGACGAGACCGACACGATCCGGCCGCCGGCCGGGATCAGGTCGCGTTCCAGCAGTACGTCGTTGATCCGCTCCTGGCTGGACAGGTTCACGTCGATCACCGAGTCCCACCGGTCGGCGTCCATCCGGCCCAGCGTCTTGTCACGGGTGATGCCCGCGTTGTGCACCACCACGTCGACCCGGCCGTGCCGGGACGCCAGATGCTCCGCCAGCCGCGTCGGCGCATCAGGCGCGGTCAGGTCGAGCTGCACCGCGCTGCCGCCGATGTCGTTCGCGACAGCGGCCAGCTCGTCCCCGGCCGCCGGGATGTCCAGCGCCACCACCTGGGCGCCGTCGCGGGCCAGCACCTTCGCCAGCGCCGCGCCGATGCCCCGGGCCGCGCCGGTCACCAGCACCACCTGCCCGGAAAGCGGCCGGTCCCAGTCGGCCGGCGCCACGGCGGTGCCGGTGCCGACGCGGACGACCTGGCCCGAGACGTACGCGGACCGGCCGGAGAGCAGGAACCGGAGCGTGGACTCCAGGCTCACCGGGGTGCCGGCGTCACCCTCGCGTGTCACGTAGACGAGCTGGGCGGTCACGCCCCGGCCGAACTCCTTGCCGATGCTGCGGGTCAGGCCCTCCAGTGCGCGCTGGGCGGTAGCCTCCCGAGGGGAGCCGCACTCGGCCGGCGGGGTGCCCAGCACGATCACCCGGCCGCTGGGCAGCAGCGAGCGGGCCTGCGGGTGGAAGAAGTCGTAGAGCTGGCGCAGCCCGGCGGAGTCGGTGATGCCGCTGGCGTCGTACACCAGGGCCGCGAAGCGGCGGTCGGCGTCGTGGGCGGCGACCGGGTCGGCCAGCTCGACCCCGGCGGCGGTCAGGATCTTGCCGGCCGGCTCGGCGATCCGGCCGCCGGCCGAGGAGCCGAGCAGGACCGGCCCGGGAACGAGCGGGTCGCCCGGCGTGTGCCGGCGCAGTCGGGGCGGGTCGGGCAGCCCGAGGCGCTTGACCAGCGCGCGACCGGCCCCCGTCTGGACGAAGCTCGCGTACCTGTCGGTCATAGGCGTAGCCTACTGGCGAGTAGGGTTCGGGCAACAGTTTCGAGGGAGGCCGATCGTGCAGAGTGTCCGGCGGGTCGCGGTCATCGGGGGCAACCGCATCCCCTTCGCCCGGTCCAACTCGCGCTACGCGCACGCGTCGAACGCGGACATGCTCGGTGCGGCGCTCGACGGGCTGATCGCCCGGTTCGGGCTGGCCGGCGAGCGGGTCGGCGAGATGGTGGCCGGCGCGGTGCTCAAGCACTCCCGCGACTTCAACCTCACCCGTGAGGTGGTGCTCGGCTCCCGGCTCGACCCGCACACCCCCGCGTACGACATCCAGCAGGCCTGCGGAACCGGGCTGGAAGCGGCCATCCTGGTCGCCAACAAGATCGCCCTCGGGCAGATCGAGGTCGGCATCGCCGGCGGCGTCGACACCACCTCGGACGCGCCGCTCGCCGTCAACGAGGACATGCGGCGCACCCTGATCCAGCTCAACTCGGCCCGTACGCTCGGCGAACGGCTCAAGATCGCGGCGAAGCTGCGCCCGCACCAGCCGTTCAAGCCGGAGATCCCGCGCAACGCCGAGCCGCGTACCGGGCTGTCGATGGGTGAGCACGCGGCCCGCACCGCGCTGCGCTGGAACGTCGACCGGGCCGCGCAGGACGAACTCGCGCTGCGCTCGCACCAGCGGCTCGCGGCCGCGTACGACAAGGGGTTCTTCGACGACCTGATGACCCCCTACCTCGGGCTGACCCGCGACCAGAACCTGCGCCCGGACACCAGCCTGGAGAAGCTCGGCTCGCTCAAGCCGGTCTTCGGCGCCTCCGGCGCGGACGCCGAGCGGGCCACCATGACCGCCGGCAACTCCTCGCCGCTCACCGACGGCGCGTCGACTGTGCTGCTCGCCTCCGAGGAGTGGGCCAAGGCGCACAACCTGCCGGTGCTGGCCTGGTTCTCCTGGTCGGAGGCCGCCGCCGTCGACTTCGTGCACGGCGACGAGGGCCTGCTGATGGCCCCCGCGTACGCGGTGCCCCGGATGCTGGCCCGGGCCGGGCTGAGCCTCCAGGACTTCGACTTCTACGAGATCCACGAGGCGTTCGCCTCCCAGGTGCTGGCCACCCTCGCCGCCTGGGAGTCGCCGGAGTTCTGCAAGGAGCGCCTCGGCCTGGACGCCCCGCTCGGCTCGATCGACCGGGACAAGCTCAACGTCAACGGCTCGTCGCTGGCGGCCGGACACCCGTTCGCCGCCACCGGTGGCCGGATCGTCGCGACGCTGGCCAAGCTGCTGGATCAGAAGGGGAGCGGGCGCGGCCTGATCTCCATCTGCGCGGCCGGCGGGCAGGGCGTGACAGCGATCCTGGAGCGCTGACGAGGACGCCCGCCCGGTTCTGCGCCGGGCGGGCAACCCGCGTGCCGGCTCGTTCCGTCCCCTGGGCATGAGGCGAGCGAGGGGTGGCACTTCGTGACCGGGCGCGACGAGGAGTTCCGCGACTACGTGACCGCCCGGCTGGAGCCGCTGCGCCGGACGGCGTACCTGCTCTGCCGGGACTGGCACACGGCGGACGACCTGGTGTCGATCACGTTGAGCAAGCTCTACCGCAACTGGCGGCGGGCGCTCGGCGCGGACAACCTCGACGCGTACGTCCGGGGGATGCTCACCAACGCGTGGCTGGACGAGCGGCGCCGGCCGTGGCGGCGGGAGCGCAGCACCGACGAGGTGCCGGACCGGGCCGACCTGGCAGCCGGGGAGCCGTCGGTCGGTGAGCGGGAGATGCTGCTGGAGCTGCTGGGCCGGCTCGCGCCGCGCCGACGGGCGGTGGTGGTGCTCCGCTTCTACTGCGACCTGTCGGTCGAGGAGACCGCGCAGATCCTGGGCGTCAGCACCGGAACCGTGAAGAGTCAGGCCGCCCGTGCGCTGGAGACGCTGCGGCTGCTCGCCTCGCACCATTCGGCAGCGGAGAGCGGGAGGCAGAGATGACGTACCGGCAGATCTTCGACGAGGCGATCGGCGATGCGCCGCCGACGACGGTGGACGTGGACGCCCTGGTGGCGCGGGAGGGCCGGCGTCGGCGGCGAACGGTGGGGGCGTACGCCTCGGCGACCGCGGTGCTGGCACTGGCGCTCGGCGTCGGCGTGGTCGTGCAGCCGGGAGCGTCCGGTGGTCCGGCGCCCGCCCACTCGGCCGCGTCCGCCGCCGCACGGACCGAGCCGGAGCGCCTGCGCGCGGCGATGCTCGCCGCGTTCCACCGGGAGGCACCGGACCTGCGGTGGGTGCAGGGCGCGTCGACCGGGGACCGCGAGACCTGGGACGGCCCGGTCACCGACGAGCCGCCGTGGTCGGTGCAGCGGTTGCAGTGGGAGTCCGCGACCGGCTGGTTGGCTGTGGGTGTCGCCGCTCGGGGCGAGGTCCGGTCGTACCTGAACATCAACGTGGGCCGGGTACGCCCCGGCCACACGTCGGGCCCGGACCGGTGCCGCCCCGGCGAGGTCACGTGCCGGTCCTTCACCGGCCCCGGGGGCGAGCTGGTGGTGGCGCACGACGCGGAGGGCAGGAACGTGGCGGGGCCGGTGACCAAGCGCACGGTCCTGCGTACCGTGACCGTCAAGCGGGCCGACGGCGCGTTCGTGTCGGTGCAGACGGTCTCGTCCACCGACCGGCACCTGATGACAGTCGAGGAGATGGCAGCGGTCGCGCTGGACCCGGAGATCCGGCTGGGCTGACGGTGTGTCCCGGTC
The DNA here is from genome assembly GCF_001029515.1 of Micromonospora sp. RV43. Classification (NCBI taxonomy): domain Bacteria; kingdom Bacillati; phylum Actinomycetota; class Actinomycetes; order Micromonosporales; family Micromonosporaceae; genus Micromonospora; species Micromonospora sp. RV43. The sequence continues at coordinate 4,229 of NZ_LEKG01000284.1, forward strand.
CGGCCCGCCCACAGGCCGGACCGGGTACCGGCGTCGCCGGGACCGGCCCGGGCCTCATGAAAGACTGAGGTACGTGACGACGATCCCGAACGTGCTCGCCAACCGGTACGCCTCGCCCGAACTGGTCGCCCTCTGGTCACCGGAGGAGAAGGTCCGGATGGAGCGCCGGCTCTGGCTGGCGGTGCTCAAGGCCCAGCGTGATCTCGGCGTGCCGGTGCCGGACGGGGTGGTCGAGGCGTACGAGCGCGTGGTCGACCAGGTCGACCTGGCCTCGATCGCGGCGCGGGAGCGGGTCACCCGGCACGACGTGAAGGCCCGGATCGAGGAGTTCAGCGCGCTCGCCGGGCACGAGCACGTGCACAAGGGGATGACCTCCCGCGACCTCACCGAGAACGTCGAGCAGCTCCAGATCCGGGCCTCGCTGGAGCTGATCCGGGACCGGGTGGTCGCCACGCTGGCCCGGCTGGGCTGGCACGCGGGGGAGTACTCGGCCCTGGTGATGACCGGCCGGTCGCACAACGTCGCCGCGCAGGCCACCACGCTCGGCAAGCGCTTCGCGTCGGCGGCTGAGGAGCTGCTCATCGCGTACGAGCGGCTGGAGGATCTGATCGGCCGCTACCCGCTGCGCGGGATCAAGGGGCCGGTGGGCACCGCCGCCGACCAGCTCGACCTGTTCGACGGCGACGCCGCCAAGGTGGCCGAGCTGGAGCAGCGGGTGGCCGGGCACCTGGGCTTCCGCCGGGTGCTGGACAGCGTCGGCCAGGTCTACCCGCGCTCGCTGGACTTCGACGTGCTCTCCGCGCTGGCCCAGGTGGCCGCCGCGCCGTCGTCGCTCGCCACCACGATCCGGCTCATGGTGGGCCAGGAGCTGGTCACCGAGGGCTTCAAGCCGGGCCAGGTCGGCTCCAGCGCGATGCCGCACAAGATGAACACGCGCTCGTCGGAGCGGGTGAACGGCTTCGCGGTGATCATCCGGGGCTACCTGTCGATGGTCGGCGAGCTGGCCGGCGACCAGTGGAACGAGGGTGACGTCTCCTGCTCGGTGGTGCGCCGGGTAGCGCTGCCCGATGCGTTCTTCGCCGCCGACGGGCTGTTCCAGGCGTTCCTCACCGTGCTGGACGAGTTCGGCCCGTACCCGGCGGTGATCAACCGGGAGCTGGAGCGCTTCCTGCCGTTCCTCGCCACCACGAAGATCCTGGTGGCGGCCGTGCGCCGGGGTGTGGGCCGGGAGGTCGCGCACGAGGTGATCAAGGAGCACGCCGTCGCCGTGGCGCTGGCGATGCGGGAGAAGGGCGCGGCCGAGAACGACCTGTTCGACCGCCTGGCCGCCGACGGCCGGCTGGGCCTGACCCGGGCCGAGATCGACACGCTGGTGGCCGACCGCAACGCCTTCGTAGGCGCCGCCACCGACCAGGTCGCCCGCGTGACCGCAAGAATCACCAGGGTCGTGGAGTCCCACCCCCAGGCGGCGGCCTACTCCC
>NZ_LEKG01000285.1:0-5697 GCF_001029515.1 Micromonospora sp. RV43
TCCCTGACCCGCCCGACCCCTCACCGGAAGAGGCCCATGACCGCCACGAAGTTCGTCCTGCCCGAGAGTGACATCCCGACGACCTGGTACAACGTGGTTCCCGACCTGCCCAAGGGGCTGCCGCCGATGCTGCACCCCGGCACCCGGGAACCGATCACCCCGGCCGACCTGGCGCCGCTGTTCGCCTCCGAACTGATCGCGCAGGAGTTCTCCACCGAACGGGACGTGGACATCCCCGGCCCGGTGCTCGACATCTACCGGCAGTGGCGGCCCAGCCCGCTGATCCGGGCCCGCCGGCTGGAGCGCGACCTGGACACCCCGGCGCGGATCTACTTCAAGTACGAGGGGGTCAGCCCGGCCGGCAGCCACAAGCCGAACACGGCCGTCCCGCAGGCGTACTACAGCAAGCTCGACGGGGTGCGGCGGCTGACCACCGAGACCGGCGCCGGCCAGTGGGGCAGCTCGCTGTCGATGGCGTGCGCCTACTTCGACCTCGAGTGCGAGGTCTTCATGGTGCGGGTCAGCTACGACCAGAAGCCGTACCGGCGCGGCCTGATGGAGACGTTCGGCGCCTCGGTCACCGCCAGCCCCAGCGACCGTACCGAGGCCGGCCGGGCGGTGCTCGCCACCGACCCGGACTCCACCGGCAGCCTCGGCCTGGCCATCTCCGAGGCGGTGGAGGCCGCGCTGCACAGCGGCGGCGCCGCCCGGTACGCGCTCGGCTCGGTGCTGAACCTGGTGCTGATGCACCAGACGATCATCGGGCAGGAGGCGCTGGCGCAGATGGGGCTGGCCGGCGACTACCCGGACGTGGTGGTCGGCGCGGCCGGTGGTGGCTCGAACTTCGCCGGCCTGGCCCTGCCGTTCCTGCGCCGCCAGTTCGACGGCGGTCCCACCGTGCGGTTCCTGGCCGCCGAACCGGCGTCCTGCCCGTCGCTGACCCGGGGCAGCTACGACTACGACTTCGGCGACACCGCCGGGCTCACCCCGCTGGCCAAGATGCACACGCTCGGCCACGACTTCCGGCCGCCCGCGATCCACGCCGGTGGGCTGCGCTACCACGGCATGGCGCCGATCGTGAGCGCGCTGCGCGAGGTGGACCTGATCGAGGCGCGGGCCGTGCCGCAGACCGCCTGCTTCGAGGCGGGCGTGCGGTTCGCCCGCAGCGAGGGGATCGTGCCCGCGCCGGAGTCCAGCCACGCGGTGCGGGTCGCCGTGGACGAGGCGCTGCGCTGCCGGGAGACCGGCGAGGAGAAGGCGATCCTGTTCTCCCTGTCCGGGCACGGCCACTTCGACATGCAGGCGTACATCGACTACTTCGCCGGAAAGCTGACGGACTGACACCGGGCGGGACGCGGCGCGGTGCGGCGCCGCGTCCCGGCCGACGAGCTCTCGGGGGTGCGATTGCCCAGCGAAGCAGCCACCATCCTGGCCATCAACGGTTCCGAACGGGCGGGCGGCAACACCGACCTCGCGGTCGCGCACGCCGGACGCCTGATCGCCGAGCGCGGGGCCGTCCTGCGCACCATCCGGCTGCGCGAGCACCGGATCTCGCCGTGCAGCCCGTGCGGCGACTGCAACAGCCGTACGCTGCCGTGCACAGTGGACGACGACGTCCCCGCCCTGGTGGAGCAGATGGTCAGCGCCGACGGGCTGATCTACGCCGCGCCGGTGCACGGGTTCGGCGTGGCCCACCTGATGCAGATCTTCATCGAGCGGGCCGGGGTCGGCTATCTGCGCTTCACCCGCCCGCTGGCCGACAAGGTGGGCGGCATCATCGTCACCGGCCGCCGCTACAGCGACTCGTCGGTGCACAACCAGATCGTCAACAACCTGCTGCTCAACCGCATGATCCTGGTGGGCAGCGGCTTCCCGGTTCTGCTGCGCAACACCACCGGCACGCCCGGCCTGACCGACCCCGAGGGCGTCGACGCGCTGGAGCGCATGGTGCACCGGATGGTCGACATGGTGCAGCTGCTCAAGCGCCACCAGAGGGTCACCGGCGGCCCGGTGCTGCCCTGCCGGGACCGCAACGAACGCGTGCCGCGGCCCCGCCGCGCCGAATCCCTTCCGACCAGAGGAGACACCGAGAATGTCCACTGAGCAGGCGACCGTCCCGGTCGGCATCGACTTCCCCGCCACCGAGTGGGAGAAGTGGGACAAGCCCGGCGCCGAGGGCCGGGTCAAGATCGCGTACGTCGGGGGGCAGCGGCTGCGCCTGCTGGAGCTGCCCGCCGGGTTCGACGAGCACCACTGGTGCCTGCGCGGGCACACCGGCTACGTGCTGCGGGGCGAGTTCACCATCCACTTCCGGGACCGCTCGGTGCCCTGCCGCCCGGGCATGGGCTTCGTCATCCCGGACGACGAGGAGCACCGCTCGCAGGGCAGCGCGGACGAGCCCACCGTCGTGTTCGTGGTCGACCGGGTCGACCAGCCGTGAGCGACGCGCCCGGCGCCGGGACCGACGGCGCGGCCCGCATCACCGAGCTGCGGGCCGCCGTGGACCGGCTCGACCAGCGCATCGTCGAGTTGCTGGCGGTCCGTACCCGGGTGGTCCGGGAACTGACCGCGCACAAGTCCGACGAGGCGGCCGTGCAGTCACCGGACCGGGTCCGGCAGGTGCTCGACCGGGTCGCCGAGCTGGCCGGCCGGCACGGCATGCCGCCGGAGGTCGCGGTGGCCACGTACCGCACGCTGATCGAGGAGCTGACCCGGATGCAGATGGACATGCTGGCGGACCGCCGTGCCGCCGGGGCGGCGCCGGCCGCCCCGGCGGCGCCGGAGCGGCGATGACCGGCGGCCGGGCGCCGGTCGACCTGCGGCACGCGCTCGCCACGCTCGACCCGCTGCCCGGCGAACTGGTCCGCGTCGCCGAGGAGCTGCCCGCCCGCTACGGCGTCTCGGCGCACTACGCCCGCTGGGCCGGCGCGCCCGCCGCGCCGCCCACCGGCCCCGGCCCGGCGGTGCTGTTCGACCGGGTACGCCCCGCGCACGGCCCCACCCGGGCCGTGCTGATGGGCCTCTACGGCACCCGGCGCCGCGCCGCCGGACTGCTCGGAGTCACCCCGGCCGAGCTGCCGCACCGGCTGCTCGACGCGGTGGCCGCGCCCCGGCCGCCGGTGCCCGCCGCCGCCCCGGCGCGCTGGCCCCGGCACCGGCTGCCGCTGGACCTCACCGCGCTGCCGGTGCCGGTGCTCACCGACGAGGACGCCGGCCCCTACCTGACGCTCGGGGCGGTGCTCGCCACCGACCCGGACACCGGGGTACGCAACCTGTCCGTGCACCGGATGTGCGTCCAGGGCCCGGATACGCTGACCATCTGGATGGTCCCCGGCCGCGACCTGGAACTGGCCCACCAGGCCGCGTTGCGCCGGGGCGCGGCGCTGCCGGTGGCGATCCACCTCGGGCTCGGCCCGGCGGTGCTGTTGTCCTCCTGCTGCCCCACCTCGCTGGTGCCGCCGGACGTCGACGAGCTGGCGGTGGCCGGGGCGCTCGCCGGCCGGCCGGTCGAGCTGCTGCCCTGCGCCACTGTGGACGCCGAGTTCGTCGCGCACGCCGAGTACGTCATCGAGGGCGAACTGCTGGCCGAGCACGCGCCGGAGAGCCGGCACGGCGCGGTCGCCACCCCGGAGTTCCTCGGCTACCAGGGCCGCGCGCACCCGTCGCTGCCGCTGATCCGGGTCACCGCGATCACCGCGCGGGAGAGCCCGATCCTCCAGGCCGTCTCCGGCCCCGGGCACGAGCAGTCGGTGCTGCTCGGCTTCGGGATGGAGGCCGCGGTGCTGGACCTGCTGCGCCGCCGGGGCACGCCGGCGCTGGCCGTGCACTGCCACACCGCCGGCGGCGGCCAGCTCATGGTGGTGCTCCAGTGGCCGGCCAAGCGCGGCCCGGCCGACGACGACGCGGTACGGGACGCGGCGGAGGCGGTGCTGGACGGCTTCCGGATGGCCAAGCTGGTGCTCTGCGTGGACGAGGACGTCGACGCGGAGTCCGACCAGGACCTGTGGTGGGCCATGGTGACCCGGTTCCAGGCGGACCAGGATCTGCGGGTCCTGGCCGACCGGGAGGGCTTCCCGCTGGACCCGAGCCAGCACACCGGCTACTCCCGGTCGCTGTCCGCCGACGGGCGCACCGCGAAGGCGGTGTTCGACTGCACGGTGCCGTACGCCCAGCGGGACCGGTTCCGCCGGCCCCGGTTCACCGAGCCGTCGCTTCCCGTGCCGCGCCGGCCAGCAGCGCCACTCCCTCGCTGATCCGGGCGGTGGGCAGCGCCGCGTACCCGATCAGGAACGTCGGCTCCGGCGGCGGGTGGGTGACGTAGTAGCCGGAGGCGGGATAGACCCGGACGCCGCGCGCGGCGGCGGCGCGCACGATCGCCGCCTCGCCGGCGCCGGACGCGCCGCCGAGCGTGACCAGCACGTGCAGCCCGGCGGCGGCGCCGGACACGCGTACCCCGGCGCCGAAGTGCTCGTAGAGCGCCTCCAGCAGCCGGGCCCGCCGCTGCCGGTAGAGGCGGTCCATCCGGCCGATGTGCCGGGCGTACGCGCCGGAGTCGATGAACTCGGCGAGCGCCTCCTGGGTCAGCGTCGGGGTCAGCCGGTCGGTGATCCACTTGATGCCGAGGAACGGCCGGACCAGGTGCGGGGGCAGCACCGCGTAGCCGATGCGCAGCGACGGGAACAGCGTCTTGCTGAAGCTGCCCACGTACGCCACGTCCGCGCCCTGCGGGTCGGCCGCCAGCGACGGCAGCCGCTCGGCGGCGAAGGTGAACTCGTTGTGGTAGTCGTCCTCCAGCACCGTGACGGCGTGCTCGCGCGCCCAGCGCAGCAGCGCCCGCCGCCGCCGCTCGGACATGACGAACCCGGTCGGGAACTGGTGCGACGGCGTGACGTACACCAGCCGGACCCGGGCCGGGTCCAGGCCGTGGCCGCGTACCCGGTCCTCGATCTCGCCGACCCGCAGCCCCTCCTCGTCGACCGGCACCGGCACCACGGCGGCCCGGGAGTAGCCGAAGATCTGCCGCAGCACGGTGTGGCTGGGGTCCTCGATCACCACCACGTCGTCCGGGCCGACGAGCAGCCGGACCAGGATGTCCATGGCCTGGGTGGCGCCGCTGGTGACGATGGTGTGCTCGCGTGCGACGTCGAGCGCCCGGCTGCGCCGCAGCAGCGCGGCGATCTGGGCGCGCAGCGCCGGGGAGCCCTCGGCCGGTCCGTAGCCCAGCGCCACCGCGTCGGCGCGGCTCACCGCCGTGGCGAGCGACTGCCGCCAGCGCGCCACCGGGAAGCTCGCCAGCGCCGGGGTGCCGTGCCGGAAGTCGTACGCCCCGTCCGGCCGGTGCATGGGCGCCGGTTCCCACGGCCGCCACAGCGGGCTGCCGGCGTCGGTGGGCAGCGGCGGTTCCGGGCGCAGCGGGGTGCGGGCCGGCGGGTCGCGGTGCGGCAGGTCGGGCAGGGCGTCGCTGACCCGGGTGCCGGAGCCGCGCCGGGAGGTGAGGACGCCGTTGGCGCGCAGCAGCTCATACGCGCGGGTGACCACGGTGCGGGAGACGCCGAGCTGGTGGGCCAGTTCCCGGCTGGGCGGAACCGGGTCGCCGGGGCGCAGCCGGCCGGCGCGGACGGAGCCGCTTATCTGGTCGCAGAGCTGCTGCTGCAACGGCACCGGGCTGTCCCGGTCGAGCACCACGAGCAGCTGCGA
>NZ_LEKG01000286.1:0-5574 GCF_001029515.1 Micromonospora sp. RV43
GTCATGGTGTCGCGCCGGCGGCGGCTGAGCAGCCAGCCGATCGCCGCGCCACCGGCCAGCCCGGCGAGCAGGCCGCCGCCGAGCAGCAGGTCCGCGCTCGGCCCGTCGTCCGCCGCACCGGCCACCGGTGCCGTGCCGCCCGGTGCGCCGCCCTGCGCCCCACCGGCATCGCCCGCGGCGCCGTGACCGCCGTGCGCGCCGCCGTTCGTACCGGCGCCGCCGTCGTGCGTCACGGCGCCCGGCAGCGGCGGCAGCAGGTCGAGCGCCGGCGCGGGGTGCGCGCCACCCGCCGGGTCCGCCCACCGGACCACAGTGCCGTCGTCGTACGTCTGCGTCACGGTGAACGTGAGCCGGTCGGTGGCGGGCATCGGTCCCATGCCCAGCGGCAGCCGGGCCGCCCCGGTGCCGGTGCCGGGCATCCGCAGCCAGCTCACCGAGTGGGTCACCTGGTTCAGTTCGGCCGCGTGCATGCCGGGGACGGGCTGGTCGAGCGTGCGGGTCGTGATGGTCGGCGCCCAGTCCGGCACCGACAGCGGGTACACCTCGCCGATCGGGGCGTCCGCGGGCATGGTCAGCTCGATCCGGGTGGTCCGGGTGCCGGGCTTGTCCGCCGGGACCAGCACCGACAGTTCGATCGCGTCGCCCTGGCGTACCTGGGCGGGCGAGGTCGTGACGGTCACCCCGGCCGCGTTCGCCGCGCCCGGCCAGCCCACCGTCCCGGCGAGTACGGCCGCCAGCAGCGCAGCCGCCCACCGGCCCTGACGGATAATCCTCATGGTCGTCCCCATCCTTCTCGACTGGGGTCGGCACCGGCTCCGGCCCCACCTGGTAGTTCGGGCGGCGGGGCGAAAAGGTTCAACACGGCACGGAACTCGCCGAGGACGGGCACCGGCGTCGGCGGCGGTCCGGGTCCGGGCGACCGATAGCATCGCAGGGGCCGGTCACCGGCCCACCAGTACCGTCGACGACAGGAGTCACCGTGTCCGCACCCCGTACCCCCGTCGTGGCCGACCCCGTCGTCGTCGCCGCCGGGACCACGGCGGCCGACGCGGTGGCCGCGGCCGGCCTGCCGATGAGCGGGCCGAAGGCGATCGTGGTGGTCCGCGATCCGCAGGGCCAGCTGCGTGACCTGGACTGGCGCCCGGCCGAGGACGTCGCGGTCGAGCCGGTCACGCTGGACAGCCCGGACGGGCTGAACGTGCTGCGCCACTCCACCGCCCACGTGCTGGCCCAGGCCGTGCAGGACGTCTTCCCGGACGCCAAGCTCGGCATCGGCCCGCCGATCGAGAACGGCTTCTACTACGACTTCGGCGTCGACAAGCCGTTCCAGCCGGACGACCTGACCAAGCTCGAGAAGCGCATGCAGGAGATCGTCAAGTCCGGCCAGCGGTTCCGCCGCCGCCGGTTCGCCGACCTGGACGAGGCGCGGTCCGAGCTGGCCGCCGAGCCGTACAAGCTGGAGCTGATCGAGGTCAAGGGGGAGGGGCTGGACTCCTCCGAGGTGATGGAGGTGGGCGGCGGCGAGCTGACCATCTACGACAACCTCGCCGCGAACGAGGACAAGGTCTGCTGGTCGGACCTGTGCCGAGGCCCGCACCTGCCCAACACCCGGCTGATCGGCGCGTTCAAGCTGATGCGCTCGGCCGCCGCGTACTGGCGCGGTTCGGAGAAGAACCCGCAGCTCCAGCGCGTGTACGGCACCGCGTGGCCGACCCGGGACGAGCTCAAGGCGTACCTGAAGCTTCTTGAGGAGGCCGCCCGCCGCGACCACCGCAAGCTCGGTGCGGACCTCGACCTGTTCAGCTTCCCCGACGAGATCGGGTCCGGCCTGCCGGTCTTCCACCCCAAGGGCGGCGTGCTCAAGCGGGTGATGGAGGACTACGTCCGGGCGCGGCACGTCGAGGAGGGCTTCGACTACGTCGGCACGCCGCACATCTCCAAGGAAGGTCTCTTCCACACCTCGGGACACCTGCCCTACTACAAGGACACGATGTTCCCGCCCATGGAGATGGAGGGCAGCGACTACTACCTCAAGGCCATGAACTGCCCGATGCACAACCTGATCTACCGGTCGCGCGGGCGGTCCTACCGGCAGCTGCCGATCCGCCTGTTCGAGTTCGGGACGGTCTACCGGTACGAGAAGTCGGGCGTGATCCACGGCCTGACCCGGGTACGCGGCTTCACCCAGGACGACTCGCACTCCTACTGCACCCGCGAGCAGGCGCCGTCCGAGATCAAGCACCTGCTCGGCTTCGTGCTCAGCCTGCTGCGCGACTTCGGCATCGACGACTTCTACCTGGAGCTGTCGACCCGCGACGAGTCGAAGCCGGACAAGTTCGTCGGCTCCGACGAGGACTGGGCGACCGCGACCGCCGTACTGGAGCAGTGCGCGCTGGAGACCGGCCTGGAACTGGTGCCGGACCCGGGCGGCGCGGCGTTCTACGGCCCGAAGATCTCCGTGCAGGCCAAGGACGCGATCGGCCGGACCTGGCAGATGTCGACCATCCAGTACGACTTCAACCAGCCCAAGGGCTTCGGGCTGGAGTACCAGGCCGCCGACGGCACCCGGCAGCAGCCGGTGATGATCCACTGCGCCAAGTTCGGGTCGATCGAGCGGTTCATCGGCGTGCTCACCGAGCACTACGCGGGCGCGTTCCCGGCCTGGCTGGCGCCGGTGCAGGTGGTCGGCATCCCGATCCGCGACGAGCACGGCGACTACCTGGTCGACTTCGCCGCGACGCTGCGCCGGCACGGCATCCGGGCCGAGGTCGACCTGGGCGACGAGCGGATGCAGAAGAAGATCCGCAACGCGCAGCAGCAGAAGATCCCGTTCATGGTGATCGCCGGTGACGACGACGTGGCCGCCGGCACCGTCTCGTTCCGCTACCGGGACGGCTCGCAGCGCAACGGCGTACCGGTCGACGAGGCGGTGGCGCACGTCCGCGAGGTGGTGGAGTCGCGCACCAACGCCGGCCCCACCGCCACCGCCGCCGAGTAGACGCTCCGCCGACCGCGCCGCCGGGCGGCGGCGCGGTTCGGCGGCGACCCGGCCCGGATCGTAGGATCGCCTGTGTGACAGGGGCGGAGCGGCACACCGGGTACGGCGGCGACGACGATCTGGCGGACGGGCTGGACCGGCTCTGGACGCCGCACCGGATGACCTACATCTCCGGCGAGGACCGTCCCGAGGGCGGCTACGAGAAGCCGGCCGGCTGCCCGTTCTGCCTCGCGCCCGGCCTGCCGGCCGAGGAGAGCCTGGTGGTCGCCCGGGGCGAGCACGTCTTCGCTGTGCTCAACCTCTACCCGTACAACCCGGGGCACCTGCTGGTCTGCCCCTACCGGCACGTGGCCGACTACACCGAGCTGGACGAGCCGGAGACGGTCGAGCTGGCCGCGTTCACCAAGGCCGCCATGCGGGTGGTCCGGCACGTCTCCAGCGCGCACGGCTTCAACCTTGGCATGAACCAGGGTGGCGTGGCGGGCGCGGGCATCGCCGCGCACCTGCACCAGCACGTGGTGCCGCGCTGGGGCGGCGACGCCAACTTCATGCCGGTGATCGGCCGGACGAAGGTGCTGCCGCAACTGCTCGCCGACACCCGGGAGCTGCTCGCCAAGGCGTGGGCGGCGGCCTGACGGGGGCCCCCCGACAGTACGATCTCGCGCATGGCTCTCCTGCACCGCGCGGAACTGCGCCCCTCGAAACTGGAGCTGCTCGCCGGCTGGCTGCCCGGCCGGCAGTGGTTCGCCGGCGAGGCCGGCGCGCCGGTCACCCGCGTCGCGGCGTACCGGTTCGACGACCCGGCCGGCGAGGTCGGCATCGAGACGCTGCTCGTGCGCGCCGGTGACGGCCCGGTGCTCCAGGTGCCGCTGACCTACCGGGGCGCGCCGCTGTCCGGGGCGGACGAGCACCTGGTGGGCGTCATCGAGCACTCGGTGCTCGGCCGCCGCTGGGCGTACGACGCCTGCGGCGACCCGGTGTACCCGCCGCTGCTGGCCGCCGCCGTGCTCGCCGACGCCGGTCAGGCCGAGGAGTACTTCGAGGTCGACGGGAAGCGCGAGGTGCGCCCTGTGAGCATGACGCTGACCGGCAGCCGTACCGGCCGTCCGGTGCCGACGGGTCCGGTTTCGGCAGGTCCGGGTGACGGTGGCGTGACGGTGGTCCGGGTGGGGGACGTCGAGCTGGCGGTGGTCCGGCGGCCCGTACCGGCCGACGTGCCGGAGGCGGGCGGCCTCGCCGGCGCCTGGCCGGGTCAGGACGAGCCGGTACTGCTGGCCTACGCGCGCTGACGGCTCGCCGGGCGGCGGTCCTCATCGGAGCCGGATCGAAGGGACGACAGCGGACCGATATGCCTCAGAGGCATATTCATGACTCTGAGGCATATCGCGTTCACCACGACCGTGCACCGCCGGGCGTCACGCGGCGTGACCGCGACCCTGCTCAGGGGTCAGGAATCGGCCCGTGTACGCCGGGAAGGTGACAGGATGCGGCGGTGGCAGTCGACACGCGACAGTTGGGGCGCAGCGGCATCGAGGTGAGCGCCCTCGGCATGGGGTGCTGGGCGATCGGCGGGCCGTGGGCCGAGGGTGCCCGGCCGCTGGGCTGGGGCCGGGTCGACGACGACGAGTCGGTACGCGCCGTCCGCCGCGCGCTCGACCTCGGCGTCACCCTGTTCGACACCGCCGACACGTACGGCGCCGGGCACGGCGAGCGGGTGCTCGGCCGGGCGCTCGCCGGCCGGCGTGACGAGGCGGTCATCGCCACGAAGTTCGGTTACACGTTCGACGAGCGGACCCGGCAGGCCACCGGCGAGAACGCCTCGCCGCACTACCTGCGCCGGGCGGTCACCGGCTCGCTGCGCCGGCTGGGCACCGACCGCATCGACCTCTACCAACTGCACCTGGGCGACCTGCCGCTGCCCCGGGCCGAGGCGCTCATCGGCACGCTCGACGACCTGGTCGACGCCGGCCTGATCCGGGCGTACGGGTGGAGCACCGACCGGGCCGACCGGGCCGCCGCCTTCGCGCAGGTCGCCCGCGGCGCCGCCGCCGTGCAGCACGCGCTGTCGGTGCTGCGGGACGCCCCGGCCATGCTCGACGTCTGCGACAAGCACGACCTCGCCGGCCTCGCCCGGGGGCCGCTCGGGATGGGTCTGCTCACCGGCAAGTACACGCCGGAGTCCACGCTGCCCCGCGACGACGTACGCGGACTCGGGCCGACCTGGCTGGAGTGGTTCCGCAGCGGCCGGCCCGCCCCGGAGTGGCTGCGCCGGGTCGCCGCCGTGCGCGATGCGCTGACCGCCGACGGACGCACCCTGGCCCAGGGGGCGATCGGGTGGATCTGGGCGCGCAGCGACCGGGCCGTGCCGATCCCCGGTGCCCGTACCGTCGCGCAGGTCGAGGAGAACGCGGCCGCGCTGGCCCGGGGCCCGCTCGCCCCGGACCACTTCGCCGAGGTGGAGCGGCAACTGGCGGCGGTACGCTCGGCCGCGCTCCGGGACGCCGATCGCCCCCACTGGCCGATGCCCCCCGCCCGAGGTCGTCGCGGCGTTCGCGGAGAAGTACCAGGCCGACGCC
>NZ_LEKG01000287.1:0-5225 GCF_001029515.1 Micromonospora sp. RV43
GTTCACCCCCGCCCGCCCGCCGGCACCCCTGACGAGGTCCGCGCCCGTACCGGACGCGGTGCCGCCTGAATCCCGCGTCTACCGGCGTCCACCCGTGGCGGCACTGGCCGCCTGAGCACGCACCTGGAGGTGCACCGTGAACTTCCTACCGAACGACACACTCACCGGCTACGCCCGCACCGCCGTCGACCTGCGCACCCGCATGGTCGACTATCACCGCAGCCCGCTCGCGGCGCAGTACCTGCAGGCGTTCTTCGACAGCCGCCTCGCCAACCACCCCAGCCCCAGTCCAGCGGGCATGGCGAAGGTCCTCGACGCGGTCCGCGCCATCACCGCCAACCCGTGGCGACTCGGCGAGCCGTACGTCCTCGCCCCCGCGATGACCGCGATCATCGCCGCCGCCGCGGCGGCCCTCGACCTGACCGGCGAGGTGCTCCCCGCCGACATCGCCCCCGACGACGGCGGGGTGCTGTTCCTCCCCGAACCGATCTACCACCGCAACCTCCGCGGCGAGGTGTCCTCGATCGGGGCGATCACCTGGGCCCGCACCACCAACACCGGCAGCGGACGGTCGTTCTGGGCCATCGCCGGCTGGGCCGACCACCACGACGCGCACGACCCGGCGGCCGTGCGCCGCCGGCAGCAGCTCGCCGACCGGCCCGACCTCGCCCGCCAGTTCGGCCCCTACGTGCTGACCGACTTCACCGAGATCCCCATCGGCCAACCCGTCGACCCCCGCCCCGAACTTCCCGTCCTCGACGGAGACGACCATGACTGGGAACCGGCACCCGACGGCCGGTTCTGCATCGACGAGACCACCACCACCCCGATGCGGGCCTGCGCCGCTATCGCCTACGCCTTCTGGCGAATTCAGGCCCAACCTCTGGCCACCGTCGCCGCCGCCCCCGTGGACCGCGCCGCCCGCCGCCGCGCCGTGCGCGCCAGCATCCGCCACGACACCCGCGTGGTCATGCTGCGCCGCACCAGCCCTCTCGCCGAACCCACCGACGGCGAGCCCAAGTGGCACTACCGGGTGCGGTTCGTCGTCCGCGGCCACTGGCGACGCCTGATCGACCGCGACGGCCACCCCTACCGGATCTGGATCAACGCCCACATCAAAGGCCCCGACGGGGCGCCCCTGCTGCACGGCGAGAAAGTCGCCGTCCTCGCCCGCTGATCCCCTGCACCCCGCCGAAGGCCGCGCGACGCCCCCTCCACGGGCCCGCGCGGCCTTCGCCGTCCGGCCCGTCCTGCTTCGAAGGAGTCCAGTCATGACCACCCGCGTGCTGTCCGGGATCGCCATCGCGGTCACCGGCGTCCTGCTGCTGTGCTCCGGACTGGCCACCACCCTGATCTTCGGCGGCGGCACCGGCGCCGCCGCGTGTGCCGCGATCGCCAGCGTCACGCCCACCGCACCGTCGGCGACGCGCAGCCCCGCCCCGGGCGGGATCGGTCCGATCGGTGACTGGAACACCGAGCAGGTCGGCAACGCCGCCACCATCACCGCCGTCGGCATGCGCCTCGGCGCCCCGCCCCGCGGCTGGGTCATCGCCGTGGCCACCGCGATGCAGGAATCCTCGCTGATCAACACCCCGGGTGGGGACCGCGACTCGGTCGGCCTGTTCCAACAGCGGCCCTCCCAGGGCTGGGGCACCCCCAAGCAGCTACGGGACCCGCAGTACGCGGCGACGAAGTTCTACCAGAAGTTGCAGGCCGTCGACGGCTGGCAGGCGATGGCGCTGACCGAGGCCGCCCAGGCGGTGCAGCGGTCGGCCTACCCGGACGCCTACGCCAGGTGGGAACCCGACGCTACCCGCATCGTCGCCGCCCTGACCGGGGTCACTGCCGGCCTGGCCGCCTGCGGCGTGAGCGTCAGCGGGCAGGGTTGGACACAGCCTGTGCACGGGGACGTCGGCTCCGGTTTCCGCACCCCGGATCGGCCCAGCCACGACGGTGTCGACCTGATCGTGCCCAAGGGCACCCCGATTCACGCCGCGTCCGCCGGCACCGTCACCGTCGTGCGCTGCAACGCCGTCGACGTGCGCACCGGCCGGGACTGGGGCTGCGACCGCGACGGCGACCCGGTTCTCACCCGCGGCTGCGGCTGGTACGTCGACATCACCCACACCGGTGGGGTGATCACCCGCTATTGCCACATGCTCGCCCACCCCTCCGTCGCCGAGGGCCAACAGGTCGCGGCCGGTGACGTCATCGGCGTCTCCGGCAGCTCCGGCCACTCGTCCGGACCGCACCTGCACTTCGAGGTGCACCTCGGTGACCACACCTCCGGCACGGCCGTCGACCCGGTCGCCTTCATGGCCTCCGTCGGCGCGCCCTTCAACCAGTAGTCGCCATCGCGAACGCCGGCGGCGGCTACGTGATCCACCCCCAGCTCGGCGGTCGTCCCGCCCCGGGGACGAGCGCCGCAATCCCCATCCACACATCCCTGAGGAGGAAAAGCCCGTGAGCACACCCACGCTCATCGGTATCGCCGCGCTCCGCGGCAGGTACACCGCCCGCTTGATCCAGTTCGGCGAGGACCCGCAGGTTCTGGTGCCGCTGCTGCGCCGGATCTGGACCGACACGTTCGGCCGTGACACCGGCGCCATGGCTGCCGCGCTGCTGGCCCACGACTGGTGGTCCCTCGCCGTCAACCCCAAGCCCCGCCGCTGGGACCAGCAGCCGCCCGTACCGGGCCTGGGCCACCCCGCCGACAACGACACCATCCGGCGCGGCGCGCTGCGCGAGGACGTCGGCGGGGCCCTCGAGTGGCTGTACCTGCTGCACCTCGATCAGCGGCGGCTGGTGGTGTACGAGGCGACGGTCCACGGCCGCTGGCTGCGGCACAGCGCCCACCACCTCGACCCCGCCGACGAACTGTTCATCACCGAACCCGCCGACGACGGCGGCGGCCCGGAGATGACGGTGTGCACCGTCTGCGGCGCGGTCGACGAGATCGACCACGTCGAGGTGCCGTCCATGGCCGGCTACGGCTACGACACCGCCACCAGCTGCACCCGCTGCGGCTCCTCGGTCGCCACCGACCCGATGTTCGGCGACCACGTCACCCGCAAGCCCTGGCCGCCGCACAACCCCACGACGGGTGACGCGACGGGCAGCGCCCGATGAACACACCCGACCCCACGCCGTCGCCGCCCACCAGCAGCAGCGATGGCCCGTCCACTCGCCGATCGGAGACCACCATGAGCTACCAGCCTGGCCAGCGCGTCGCGCTGGTCCACACCAGCGACCCACATACCCGGCTGCGTGCCGGCGACACCGGCACCGTCCGCCGCCACGACCAGCGGCAGAACATCGTCGAGGTCGCCTGGGACAGCGGCTCGACGCTGTCGATGTGCCTCGACGACGGCGACCGCATCGCACCAGCCACCACCCCGCCGCCCACCGGCGATCCGGTCGCCGAGGCCACCGAATGGGCCGCCGCGCTGCGGCGCATGCGGGCCGCCGGCACCGAGGCCGGCCAAACCGCCGCCGAGTGGTGGGCGCAGGACACCATCGGCGCCCGAGCCAGCGGCGACACCCGCCTGACCGCCCGCCGGATCCTGGCCGGCATCCACGACGGCGATCCCGCCGTCCTCGACACGTTGCCCCACTTCTCCTCGGCTGGAGACTCGGTCGATGCCGCCGGGTGGGAGCTGTTCGCCGACGCCATCGGCGATGTCTCCGGCTGGTTCGGGCTGCGCATCCAGCAGCGCGACGAGGCGATGACCGTCTACCGCGACGCCTTCGCCACCGCCGCCGAAGAGCGTGTCGCCGACCTGTGTCACCTCGCGGCCAGCCCCACCGGCCGCGACGTGTCCCACCTGCACCCCGACCGGGTGCACCTCGGCGACGTCGGCGTGTTCTCGGGCGAGTGGGCAATGACCGCCGGCCCGGACGGCGATGACCGCTTCGAGATCGGCTTCGCCGGCACTCTGATCGACCACTGGAACGGGTGGGCGGTGTTCTCCTGCACTCGCCCGGTGGCGGAGGCGATCGTCGCCGACCAGTACCGGCTCCGCGACCAGCACCGCCGCAGCCTGCGCGAGCAGGGCGTACCGGAGGACGACCTGGATCGCCGGGTCGACGCGGATCTGGCCGACCTGTCCTTCGACGGAGACGTCCTCGTCGCCGACCAGCGCGCACTGTCCGACGATCCGGAAGCCATCGAGCGCGTCGCCCCGGACGGTGACGGCCGGTACGTGGTGATGGGCCGCAGCTGGTGCTGGGAGGCCGTCGACCCGTACGCCTGCGACCGGATCGTCGGCGACCTGCCCGACCCGAACCAGGCATAGGCCGAGCCCCCGACCAAGGTCGCGCCACGTCACCCGAAGCCGAGCCGTCACCGGCAGCGGCACACCACCACGACAGGTAGGACCAACAGGAAGGAAGACACGTGACCATCCGTACCCAAGAGGAGATCGTCACCCGGGTCTGGGCTCTCCGGGCCAACCGATAAGACATCCTCGGCTTTCGGGAGGACGTGCTCATGGAGGCACTCGACCTCGACCACGCCCGCCAGGTCATCACCCCCCGACACCCGGTTGAGTGGGCCCAGCGGGTCGACCACGAGACCTACGCCCGGGACTACCTCGATCTCGCCGTCGGGAAGATCCTCGACCACCGGGGCAACTCGGCGAGCCGGTCGGTGGACAAGCTCAGCGAACTCGCCTGGCTCCTCGGCCGCGACGACATCGTGGCGACGATGGACCACGCCGGCTACCCGATGTACGGGGCGCCCAAGGTCAAGGCGTTCGCCGACGGGTTCGGCTGGCCGTTCCCCGACGGCGACGACGGGCTGGCCCTGGCCCGGATGGCCGACGGTCAGCAGTGCGACCCGCAGGGCTGCGAACGGGGCTGCGCCGACTGACCACAACCGGCCCACCGGCACCGCTCCCGACCCTCGAAGTGCCCGCGTAGACAGCCGGCACGTCAGCGACCCCGCGCCCCGCACCAATTCGACTTGATCGATTGGGCAGTGGGGCGTTCCATCGTCGGCGCAGACACCGCCCGCGCGGCGTCAACACCGACCAGCACGCACCGGCGGCGACCCACGTGTCGCCGTAACCCTTCAGCACCACCGGGGGACTTCATCTGCGGCAGCGCTTCACCGGTCAGTGTCGAGACTTCGACGGCCGTCAGGGTGGCGGCCAGGTGTCCGGGGTCGAGCGGCGCCAGCCTGGACGCCTCGCCGGGCCGAGGGCTGGGGATCGGCCGGGCTGGTT